>SKZP01000670.1 GCA_007127275.1 Planctomycetota bacterium | reverse complement strand
GGTCGGGATCGATCGTCGAAACAAGCAGCCCCCCGTAGAGCGGATTGCTTTCCGAGCCGAGGTGCGCGTGGTCTTCGGGATCCTCGGGGCCGGCGGTGGCCATCCACGCGAACTCGGGACGGCCCCAACTGATATCGAAGAGCGGATCGTGCCAGTTCTGCGAATCCTGCGAGCGGATGAAGGCCGTGCCTTCCAAGGAGGCGTAGTCCTGGTTCATCTGCTTGATCACGTCCTCGACGACGACCATCGAGTCCTGGGTCTTGTGGTGCACTTGCCCTTCGTAGATCCCCTCGTAGTTCAACCCCGCGGGGTAGAGCAAGGTGACCGGGAACTGCACCACGTGCCGCTGGGTTGGCAACCCCCCGGAGGGATCATTGTAGGTATTCGTCTGATAGCGGGTAGCCATTCGTTCGACGCCGAAGCTGTTCTCGAACTGACTGGCCGTGTTGTTCCCCGAGAAACGGTGCGAGTAGCTGTACGTCATGTGCGGATTCGTCGCTCGGTCGTACGCGCGGAAGGTGAAGCCAGCGGGCGTCCAGCGGGCGTAGTTCTCCCAGTGCTCGTCGTCATAGGCCTCCGGCGGGAATCGTTCGCTCACGTCTTCGAGGCCCGTTCGTCCCCCCGTCGAGGCGATGACCGCCGTTTGGTGCGTCCCGTAGCGGTATCCGAAGCCGACACGCTCGCTGTCGATGTGCGCCCCCGCGGCGGTATCGATCGTTTCGTTGAACGGCATCCAGAACAGCAGATAGCGGGCTTCGTCCGGCTCCCCTTCGATGAGGTCCTGCAACAGCAACCCTTCGGGGGTCTCGCCGTAGTAGGTCCATTCGTTGTGCGCGAAAATTTCGTAAATGTCCGCGTCGGGGATTTGGTTCTGATTGGGCATAGTCCCGCTTGCAAGCTCGCCGAGCGAGTCCAGGGTGACGTTCATGATCCCACGGCCGAGGTACTCCAACTCCTGTTCCGGATCGTTGATGTTCTGGGGATTGGAGGGACGGATCCGCATCTCGGGGTCGAACGGACTCGTATCCTGCGGGCGCAAGGCGACGTACCCGGGCTGCCGCGTCCCGTCCAGGTTTTCGGGAATGATCGAGGGGCCGTGTAATCGTGGCTGGGTCTCCCAACTTCGCCAGCCGGTGTAATAGACCTTCTCCTCCATCCCTTCGGGGTAGTTCCCTGCGGGCACCTCGTGCCCCTTGACGCGCATAAAGCGGACGTCCTGGTTGCGCGGGAACGGATAGGTCGCCGTGGTGGATTGGCGGGCCTCAAGCGGCGTTTGATTGACCCCCACGTCGGTAATCGAGATTCCGTTGAGCGAGACGGTATCGGCGGGATAGATCTCGCTGCTGTTCTGTCCGGGGGAGAAGGCGGTCAGTCGCACTTGGGAGTAGAACCGATCGGCCTCGCTTTGGATGCCGACCTCGGTGTCGTGCTCGAACTGCGGGCTCGCCTGGGAGCGCGACTGGAACGGCCCCGGCGTGGCGGGAACCCCCGTGTCGAACTCCACCTGGTCCTGGTGGCGCACGATGTCGGCGAGTTTGACCACGGCGCGAAATTGGCGCTGGGCGATCGGCCGCAACGTGTAGTTCAAGAGGATCGGGTCGAAGACTTCCCCGAGCACCTCCCCCACCGAGGTCACCTCGAAGACGCCGGGGGCCTGGAAGGTGAACGGCACCGTCCAGTAGACGAGGTCGCTGCGCGAGATGTGCTGGTAGTAGTTCGCATCCGGGTTGTGGGCGTTCGTCGTCGCGGCGGGCTGCAACGCGGCGCGCAGCAGGTCGGCGACCGATTCGTAGTACCAAGTGCGGATCTCGTTTTCCCGCTCGGTCCACTCCTCGTCCCGCGACCCGAGGCCGTGCGGGCTCAACGGGTGCTCCCAGTGGCCGACGCCGGTATCCTGGAACGGCAGGCAGATGGCCCGGTTGCGGTACTCTCCCTGTTCTTCGACGATATACCGCTGAATGAAGCGGCGGTCGAAGTCGGCCCAGCAGGTAAACGGCTGGATGTCGCGTTCCGTTTCGATCGCCTTGGCGAGGTTCCAGGCGAAGTCTTCGTCGAAGACCGAGGATTGCGGCGATTCACCCGGCTCTTCCGCCTGGACGAAGGAGGCGCGGAACGGATCGATCCGCACCTGGTGCAGGATGCTGAGCACCTTGTCGAACGGGGCCGACTCGTCCGTGACCACCGACTCGCTCATGTTGCGCGACAAGTCCCAATTGAGTCGCCAGACTCGACGCTCTTCTTCCTCGACGGCGGTGGCGAATGCGTACCAGTAGCGCCACCCCATTTGCTCGGTGTCGTAGTCGCGGAAGTAATCGTCCTGCCAGCCCAAGTCGGCCGAGTCGAAGCGCGGGAAGTGCGTGGTGCGGTCCCAGAAGTCGAGGCTCTCATCCCCGTAGATGAACGGGTCGAGCATGATGTTATCGTCAACCTTCATCCGCTCCCGCGAGTAGTGGTAGAAGCGCGAATCCCCCGCGAGGTTGGCGACCGTCGCGTAGAGCACCGGGAAGGGGGCGGTGTTGACCTCCACCGGCGGAAGCGTAACCCGATCCAAGTCCATCGCCGCGGGATTGGGCAGCTGGCTCTCGGTGTTCGTCGAGCCGGGCGTTCGGTCGTGATAGCCGACCTTTTCGCGATAGGTCTCGATGTTGACGCTCGGCTGGAAGGCGTTCTGCTCCGTCGCCGCCCCCACCGGGTCCTGCCCCGGCCAGGCGTGCACGGTGATGTAGTCGCGGACCGCCTCCCAGATTCGTGGCGCCGGGTACTCGAGGTTGCGCTCGATGACGTCGCGCAGTTGCTCCTTGGCGCTAAAGTGTCCGGTGCGCTGGCGCAGCTCCCACAGCTCCTCGACGGTTTGCTGGCTAAACGGGTTGCGCACCACGCCGCCGATGTCGGCGCACAACTCCGGATGCTCGCGGGCGATCGCCAAACCGAGGAAGTGCAACATGTACTTGAAGCCCGTGCCGCCGACGAATTCGTCGTCCTCATTGACGAACAGGTCATAGAGGGTCGAGCCGATATGGTTGACCGATAGCTGCGAGTTCGTCGAGATCACCTTGAGGCGGAAGCGGTTGCCGCCCGGGGTCCGCGTGCCGGCGAGAATGCCGCCGTCGGTATGGTAGTGCCCCTCGTGGGTAAAGCCGGAGAAGACCATGCGCTCCCGCTCCGAGTCGTAGAAGACCGGCTTGTAGCCGGGCTCCTCTTGCGGATCATAGAGCTCGGCGAGCAAGGCGTCGATCGCCTCCTCGTAGGTGCCGGTTTGCCCAAGATCGATGTAGGGCGTCGTCGCACCTTGCACCGTGTCGTAGACGTCATAGGGAAAAGCGACCGGAATGCTTTGCTCGGTAATCGAGCGCGCCCCGAAAATGCGGTAGTCCCCCGACTGGAACCACTCCGGGCCGTGGGCCACGGTGTTGAACTCGCCCGGAACGCGCACCTGCCCGCTGCGGTAGGAATAGCGTTCGCCGATCAATCCCGTCGGCGGCGTCAGCATCGCGCCGAAGTGCACGTCCGGATCAAGCCGCGAATAATGGTTCAGCTTACTCGCTTCGTGCGTCGGGTAATCCCCGGCAAGCACGCGCTGCAGCCGAAGCACGGCGTGCTCGATTCCGTCGTAGGCCAACGTCTCCGCCTTGAAGCCCAGCATGTACTGCCGGGCCGAGGCCCGCTCGGTCTGCATCATCAGGGCGAAGGTCGTGCCCATCACCGACAGCATCGAGAGCACGCCCAGGATGACGATCAGCACCGTCCCCCGGTTGCCGCCGCGCAGGCGAGGTGAAGCGAGGCGAATGCGACGCATGAGTATTCCCCCAAAGAGAAGTCGGGTCGGTTGCCGGCGGCACGACCACGCTCGACGAAGCACCCCGCCAAGGGGCACGAGCAAGGACGCATGTCCGGCAAGGAGGCAGGACAACAACGCAGTCGACGCCTCCGCCACTGCAATCCGCGTACCATCGCCGCGCGCCCCGAAATCCCGTAGGCCGTACAAGCCACCCGTTACCGCCACACCGCAGGCGCCACCGAGGCTGTTACAATCGCCGCCTGCACGTATCGAAACGGTAACGCCAGCAGCGCCGCACACGAGATATTGCGTTTCCGTGCGGTTACAGCACAGAGTATAGCCGCATTTCCGGACGTCGTTATCATGCGCGTTTCGAATGAACTTCGCGGCGGTCGCGACACTCGTTGAGAGGATCTGCCGACGGCGTCGTTGTCATTGCGGCCGACCGGGGTACGATGGTCGCC
>SKZP01000247.1 GCA_007127275.1 Planctomycetota bacterium | reverse complement strand
GCGACGGTAGCCGCGGCAAATCCCTGCTCGTTCTATCAGCCACGCCGCGGAAAGCTTGACGCGTCCGTCTTCCTGGCGGTACCACGGCATCTCGCGCACGTCGTGACCGAGCCGCATGGCCCGCGCCCGCACACGTACCGCCTCAAGCATGTCCAGTACCGGATTGACGAAGTAGGAGCCGGCGCTGCGCTGGTTCTCGTCGTCGAGCGCGCACAGCGGCGCCAGCAGCATGGACTTCTCGCGGCGGATGCGCAGCACCTCGCGGCGCACGTCGGCAACGGTGCCCCAAGCGCCGACCGCGTCGCGAACCTGCGGGTATGCAAGCCGCGGCGCCGCTTGCGGACGCAGCCGCAGGGTCACGGCGACAAGCGCAAATGTCGGCTCATGCTTGAAGCGACTCGTGCGGTAGCCGAGTTCGCACTGCTCGGCACGGAAGCTGTGCAGGCGGCCCGTGCGCCGGTGTAGTGCGTCCACCCGTTCGAGGCAGGTGCCAAGTTCCTGGCCGTAGGCGCCAATGTTCTGCACGGGGGCGGCCCCTGCCCAGCCGGGAATTCCGGAGAGGCACTCGACGCCTTGCCAGGCGTTGGCGACGGCGTAGGCAACGACGGCGTCCCAGGGCTCACCGGCGGCGACGCGCAGCAGCATGTCACGACCGTCCGGCTGCACCTGTATGCCGCGCAATGCCGGTCGCACTACGAGCCCGTCAAAGCCGCCATCCGGCACAATGGAATTGCTGCCTCCGCCGAGCAGCGTCAGTGGCGTACCGACCTTTTGCGCCCAGTCCAGCGCATCGCGCATCTGCGGCAGCGTCTGCGCCCGGAACAACCAGCGTGCGGCACCGCCAAGCCCAAGGCTCGTCAATGTGGCAAGCGACGCCTCGCTTAATGTACCCGGCGGCGGCGACGGAATGCGCGGCCCATAAGAACGACGACGGTGCACACCGGCCTCCATGCAATCAACGGCTCGAACGACGGAGGTGAACAGCCCTCCTGTTCTTTCGCTATCGGGTCAGGCTCGCCGAAGGTTTAGCGGTGAATTTCGCAGCCACGCCGAACCTCCGGGCACGCCGACTTCGTGACTTTGTGCAAAGGCAAGGGGAATGCGTCGTGCCGTTGCCTGTCGTAAACCCCGCGCGCTTCGCTGGGCGAAGTTCGGAGCGCTGCTCAGCTTTCGGAGTTGCGCAAGGTGTTTGGAGGCGTCGCCGGGCTCGGGCGACTCTTCCGTGGAATAGGCGGCAGGGTCGCGCTGTACTCCGCGAGGGGTGTTCGCCGTACTGTGATTGGCCGAAGTACGTGCGTGCGCGTTCAGCTTGCATGACGCGACGTTTCGTGCCGGCGCCGAAAAGGAGCGACGGAATGAATCATTCAATCACGGCGCAACGAGGGATCTGCCCGCCGACGTCGAAGCTCGTGGCCCTTGGGGCGTTCCTTGCGGCAGGGGTGTTGCTGCTTGCCGCGCCGGTGGTGTCGGCAGCGCCCGACGAGCTCGAGCCACCGGAAGAAGAAGGGTACGACACGCCGCAGCAGGCGGCCGAGGCCTTCTTCGACGCGGTCAAGGAAGACGACTACGACGCCATGCGCTCGACGCTTGTGCCGGAGGTCCGCGAAGGCTTCGACCAGCTCGGTCCGTCCTGGGTCGAAGCGATCGAAGTGACCGAAGTGCGTGTCGACCGTGTCGAGGAGCCGGAAGAGAACGTGGCGCATCTGTACTACGAGTGGGATGCCGAGGTCGACATGTCGGAGGTGGCCGACGACTTCGCCGAGATCATGGTCGAGTCGCTGCGGGACCAGGGGCTGACGGAAGAGGAGATTGAGACGTTCATTGATCTGCAGATGGAGGTCATCCGCCGGCAGCTCGAGCGGCAAGCGGAATTAATGGAGCGCGAAGAGCAACGCATGATTCTTGTTCGCATTGAGGAGCGCTGGTACGTCGACGTACCCGCCGACGAAATGTACGAGCCCAACGACGTCGACGAGAAGGAGGCCGAGGTCGACGACGAGGTGGAAGAAGAGGAGGTGCCCGAAGAGGAAGGGGACGAAGACCTCGACGAGTAACCCGCGTGAGTGCGCCGACACAAAGCTCCTCTGCCACGGCAAGCGACGTCGGCCACGACGTCGGCGCGTTTGCGGCCATTGCGCGTGCCTTTCGCGAACGAGGCGGCAACGAAAACCACGGCCTGACGTTCGAGGCCGCACGGCAAGTGCCCGGGGTACATCCGTTCGAGGAGCTCACCTGGGAGATCCGCACCGCGGCCATTGCCGGCGTAGACGGCAAGCCTGTCTTCGAGCAGCGCAACGTCGAGGTGCCGGCGGCGTGGTCGCAAACGGCCACGAACGTCGTCGCCTCGAAGTATTTTCGTGGCCGGCTCGGAACACCGGAACGCGAGCACAGCGTCAAGCAACTGATTGAGCGCGTCGCCGCAACGATCGCGCACACCGGGATTGCGCAGCGGGTCTTCGCTGACGCCGACTCGGCATGCGCCTTCTACGCCGAGCTTACCTGGCTTGTCCTGCATCAGGCGGCAAACTTCAACAGCCCCGTGTGGTTCAACGTCGGCGTCGAGGCGAAGCCGCAATGCGCCGCCTGCTTCATCAACTCCGTCGAGGACACGCTCGAGTCCATCCTCGAACTTGCCAAGACCGAGGGGCTGCTCTTCAAGTTCGGCTCCGGCGCCGGAGTCAACCTCAGCACAATTCGCAGCTCTCGCGAACCGCTCTCCTCCGGCGGGGTCGCTTCGGGACCGGTCAGCTTCATGCGCGGCTACGACGCCTTCGCCGCGGCCATCAAGTCCGGCGGCAAAACGCGCCGCGCCGCGAAGATGCAGATCCTCGACGTGGATCACCCCGACGTGCTCTCTTTCATTGATGCGAAAGCGAACGAGGAAAAGAAGGCCTGGGCGCTGATTGAGCAAGGCTACGACGGCAGCTTCGACGGCGAAGCCTACGCAAGCGTGTTCTTTCAGAACTCGAACCTGAGTGTGCGCGTCCCTGACGCCTTCATGCACGCCCTGGAAGCCGGCGAGCCGTGGCAGCTCAAGGCGGTGAATGTGCCCGAGGGCACGCCGCGGCCAACCCTGGAAACGCTGCCCGCGACGGAGATCATGCGACGCATTGCCCACGCCACCTGGGTCTGTGGCGACCCCGGCATGCAGTTCCACGACACCGTCAACGCCTGGAACCCGGTACGCAACGCCGGCGAGATCCGCGCGAGCAATCCGTGCTCCGAGTACATGTTTCTCGACAACACGGCGTGCAACCTCGCCTCGCTCAACCTGCGCGCGTTCCAGCGTGCCGGCCGGCGCTTCGACGTCGAAGCGTTCCGGCGCAGTGTGCGCACCATGATTCTCGCGCAAGAGATTTTGGTCGAGCACGCAAGCTACCCCACGCCCGAGATTGAGCGGATGAGCCACGAGTACCGCCCGCTCGGCTTGGGATACGCGAATCTCGGCGCGCTGCTGATGAGCATGGGCCTCGCCTACGACAGCGCCGCTGGCCGCGACGTCGCCGCCTGCGTCACCGCGCTGCTGACCGCCGAGGCCTACCGCACCTCGGCCGAGCTTGCCGCGGCACGGGGCCCTTTCGCACACTTCGAGGCGAACCGCGAGCCGTTTCTCGAGGTGATCACGAAGCACCGCGACAAAGCACACGAGCTTGCACGCAAGCTTCGCACACGCGGCACCCCCCTCGACGAGGATCTCCTCGCGGCCGCCACGCAAACCTGGGACGAGGCGCTCGCTGCGGGAACGCAGCACGGCTTTCGCAATGCGCAGGTCAGCGTGATTGCGCCGACGGGTACCATTGCGTTTATGATGGACTGCGCGACAACGGGGATTGAACCGGATCTAGCACTTGTAAAGGTAAAGAAGCTCGTCGGCGGCGGCACGCTCAAGCTGGTCAACCCCACCGTACCCGAAGCGCTGGCCACACTCGGCTACGAGGCCGCGCAAATCAAAGAGATACAGGCCTACCTCGACGAGCGCGAAACCATTGAGGGGGCCCCGCACGTAAAGCCGGAGCACTTGCCGGTGTTCGACTGTGCGTTCGCGCCGGCAAACGGAGCGCGCTCCATAGCGCACATGGGGCACGTGAAGATGATGGCCGCGGTGCAACCGTTCGTCTCCGGCGCCATCAGCAAGACGGTCAACCTGCCGCAGTCGGCAAGCGCCCAGGAGATTGCGCGCACCTACCGAGCCGCATGGCGCATGGGCCTGAAAGCACTGGCCCTCTACCGCGACGGCTCCAAGCG
>SKZP01000008.1 GCA_007127275.1 Planctomycetota bacterium | reverse complement strand
CCACGGGCCGCAGCCCGTGGGCTTGTAGAATGCACGGCCGGCGAGTCGCACGGTTGTGGATGGTATGATGTCTTGCGAAACGTAGGCTTGTCGTTGGATTCGGTTGCGGCGAGTCGCCGGCACGAGGAGAACTGCTGTCATGGCCAAGTCGCGCTCGAGAGCGAGAGGGGGGCAGGACGAGGCGAAGACGCCGCCGCCTTCGCCCACGCCGTTGGCCCCCACGGATGATGACGACGACGGCGAGCGCACCGGCGGAGAGGAGAAGGCGGCGCCGTGGGACCGCTCGCAAGGCGTGAAAGCCGGTGTGCCTGCGGTGAGCGAGATTCCGTGGACGGATCCTGAACTCACGCTTGCCTCCTCGGCCACGGAGAATGAAGACGACGGCTTTCGCACACCGGCCGCCGAGTCGCGTCCGCCCGGCTACGCCGGGGCGCACGGTTCGGCGCAGGCCGAGCAGGAGACGCGCCGGCGGGCGTGGTGGCAACGCCTCGCCGGGGGATTCGGCTCATTCTTCCGCGCCTGGTTCCGGTTTCGCTGGCTTGGCTACGCCATGTTGCTCGGCGTGCTGTTCCCGGCACTTGCGCTCTTGCAGATGCTTGCAAGCCCGTACTTGCTGGGCGAGGAGGCGCCGTATCACATCAAGCAAGCGTGGCTCTACCAGACGAACGGCCCCGCGCAGGCGTTTGCGACCGAGTTCGCGGCGACGCAGGCGTCCGTGCTCACCGAGGGATACGCGGATACGCACCTACTGTTTCACGTGCTCGCTGCGCCGTTCACCTACGGGTGGGAGCCGCCAATGCCGCGTCGTGCAGCGGTGACGCAAACGCACGGGGCGGTGGCGAGGGTGCACGAGGGTGTGACCGTTGCCGAGGGCGCGAAGTGGCGCATCCTTGTCGCCCACGGCGCCGAGGCGCAGCAACTCGGCACGTTCACGGTACACGGACCCCTCACCGAGCGGCACGTCGCGAGCCTCGAGCGAACCGCGACGCTTTTGCCGCAGCCGGGGAAGCGAGATGACGAGGACGGAACCGGCGCGCTCGTATCCGGCCGGGTGAGCCGTGGCGCGGAAGCACCGCTGCGCAGCGGGCTCGTCCTCGCCGGCGCCGACGGTGAGCGTGTCGGGACGTTGCTTTCCCTGGAGAGCGGCTACCTTCGTTTCGAAGAAACGGACGAGCCTGCGGAGCCCGGCGCATTGTTGACGCTTCATTCGCAGCGCGCCGGCACCCCGTTGGGCCGGCTTACGTTCGGCTCGCCGCACACCCGTGACGACAACGGCGGCGACGAGAGCGGCGCGCCGTATCCGTTTCTCGTGCACCACCTTCACGCCCACGCCCCGTCATTCGCGGCAAGCGGTCCCGGCGGACTCGCCGCCACGGACCACCGCGGCTACGTGGATCCGCAGTTGCGCGACGAGCACGAGTGGCACCGCTACCTCGCAAGCCTGGAGAACTCCGGTGCTACGCGTAACGGTTCGCTCGCCGCGCGTCAGCATCCCTTGCCGCTCCTTGCGGGACCGGATTCGCTCGAAGCGCGTGGCAAGCTGGCCGCGGCATTTTTTCTCGCGCTGCTTCTCGTCACGCTCGTCTACGTGCTGCGGGAAAACGGTGTGCGCTTCTCGCTGCTTTTTGCCGCGTTGCTTTGTCTCGGCGGAGCCTTGTTTGCGCCGCGCTTGTTCGCACTCGACCCGTATCTGTTCGGGATGACGCTCCTGCTGCTTGCCTTTCACTTTGCGTTGAACGGTCACCGCATCCGGCTGATTGCGCTCGGCGTCGTGGCGTCGTTGTCGGTCGGGGCGCCGTGGCTTGTCGCGCTGTTCGTCGTCGTGCTGTTGATATGGCTCGTGCAGTGGTTGACGCGTGAGCACCTTTGGCACGAGTTCGCGCTGCCGGCGTGGGCCGCACTTCTGCTTGGCGTGGGGCTTGGCGTGTATCTGCTGCATCCGCAGTCGAGCGACCTGCCGGCGGTGCTCAACGCGCAGCTTGCCCCGTGGGCGGCGACGCTCGGCCTCGGCGGCTCGACGGCAACCGCGCTCGGTGACGCCGTCGGACTCGGCCTGCTGCAGCACGCGCACGGCGTCGCTGGCGCCCCCGGCGTCGCCGAGTGGCAGGCCCCGACGACGCAACGGATTCTGAGCGAGCTTTGGATGCTGTGGCTGCCGGTGCTGCTCGCGGTGTTCGGATATCTCGCCCGTGGGATTCGGCCAAGTGCGGCGGCATTGATGGCGTTTACGCTGACGGCCCTCGGCGGCGTGGCGGTACTCGTGACCCTCGAAGCGCTCGCCTTTGTTGTGCCGTTCGTCGTGCTGTTTCTCGCGTTCGCGGCGCTGGATCATTGGCGCAGCCTCGGCTGGGACGTCAACCGCCGCGGCGTTCCCGGGTTGCCGGCGCCGACGCCGGATGACTTGCGTTCCCCGGCGGTTCGCTTTCTCGCCTACCGGCCGGTGCGCGCCGTGGTCTTGATGGGGCCGCTCATGCTCGGCGGCGCGGCACTGGTGGGGCTCGGGGCGCAGCAGGGCATGCGCAGCCTCGAGGTGACGGCGCAGGCCTCTCCGGCCACGGACGTCGCGCTGTGGATGCGCGCCCACCTCGACACCGACGCGCAGGTCTTCACCACCGGCTGGCACGAGTTCCCCGCCTTGTTCTACGCCCGGCCCGAGGGGCGTTATCTCGTGTCGCACAGCCCGGGCTACCTTTACTTTTACGCACCCCAAGGTCGCGAGCCCGGCGAGGTCTACGACCTGTGGCGCCAACTACGCGACGGCGAGGCGGTGGTGCACGACGAGGCGCGCGAGCGGGACTACGCGTGGCACGAAGCGCTGCGCGACATCTTTCTCACCGAGTACGCACTCGTTGACAAGCGACGGGCCGAGCGCTTCAACGAGCGCTTGCGCAACGCGCCGCATCGCGCACAGCCGGTATACGAGGACCCTCGCTTCGCGTTGTACCGCCTTCTGGATTCGCCGCCGCGCCGTGAAAGCGAAAATGATACCGGCAACGGCGACGCACGCATTGGCGCACGCAGCGACGCTGCGCAGTGATGCGCTTTCGAGCTGGCAGAAGATCAATTCCGAACGTTGAGCGTCACGAACGAAGGTTATGCAAGGCGGAGGAAGGCGAGCAGCACAGGGGTGACGAGTCACGTCGAGCCGCGCAACCGACGACAACGAAGCAGAGCCGAGCGCAGGTGCTCAACTTCGGAAGGTATTTTCTGACAGCTCCTTAGTCGTCGGTCATTACCGCTTGGCCGCCGAGGTAGCCCTTGCGCAGGTCGGTGTTGGCCATGGCGATGTAGCGCACGCTTATCCCTTTGGGGCAGACCGCTTCGCACTCTTCGTGGTTGGAGCAGTGGCCGAAGCCTTCCACGTCCTGCTGCGTGAGCATCTTCTTGGTGCGCTCGCGCCGTTCCGGCTGCCCTTGCGGCAGCAGATTCAGGTGGCTGATCTTTGCGGCGGTGAACAGCATGGCCGAGGCGTTCGGGCACGCCGCGACGCAGGCGCCGCAGCCAATGCACTCCGCCGCGTCGAAGGCAAGCTCCGCGGCGCGCTTCGGCACAGGCACGGCATTGGCGTCCTGCGGATTGCCGGTGTTGACCGAAATGAACCCGCCCGCCTGGATGATGCGGTCGAAGCCCGAACGGTCGACGACGAGATCCTTGAGCACCGGAAACGCCTCGGCGCGCCACGGCTCAATCCAGATTTCGTCGCCGTCCTTGAAGGTGCGCATGTGCAATTGGCACGTCGTCGTGCGCTGCGGTCCGTGGGCAACGCCATTGATCACCATGCCGCAGCTGCCGCAAATCCCCTCGCGGCAGTCGTGTTCGAAGGCGACCGGTTCCTTGCCCTCGTGCAACAACTTCTCGTTGAGTTCGTCGAGCATCTCCAGAAACGAACTGTCGGGGCTGACACTCTCGAGTTCGTAACGGTCGAAGCGCCCCTCGTCGCTCGGGCCGGATTGCCGCCACACGTGCAGGATCAGTTTCATGGTGGATACCGCGGGCTGAACGGAAGCTGGCAGGCAAACGAGTAGCTGCAGCAGCGTGATGGGTGCGTCGTTGCGTGTCCCAGCAGATACCACGAATTGTGCCAGCGCGCCACCCGTTGCGTCCCGGGGTAGGTGCAAACCCCGTCGCGTTTGGGATTCGTAATTTTCCAAGCCCACGGGCTGCCGCCCGTAGGTGGATTTCCAGAGCGACCCACGGGCCGCAGCCCGTGGGCTTATTACGAATTCCATTTGACGAGGGGTTGAGATCTGTAATT
>SKZP01000704.1 GCA_007127275.1 Planctomycetota bacterium | reverse complement strand
TAGAAATACTCCGGCCGAAAATGGTCGCGGTAGGTCTCGTCCTCGGCGTAGTACGCCAACTCGTCGAGAATGCGCACGAGGGTGTCACGCTCCTGCGACGGTTCCAACAGGCGCCGCGCAATCAGCCGGCGCGGCTCGTCCTCCTCGGCTCCGCCCTCGAGTAGGTGACGCATGGCGTTGCTGCGGTCGCGCACATCCGCCTCCGGGTCGAGCAAGGTCGCCACGCGCCGCTCCCACACGCTCGGCTCCTCGCCGTTGCCGGTGTCCACCGGCACCACCGCCGAGTCATCACTCGCCACGGCGCTGGCCGAGTCGGTGGCGCGGGCGGAGTCGGTATCATAAATGGCCGCGGAGACCCACCACGGTGTCACAGCGAGGCACACAAGCACGAGCGCCGACGTCGTGGCAACCCGCAGCAGAAACTGTGCCGGCGACCGCTCTCGGCATTTCACAAACGACTCCATTGCCTGCATAAGCTCCACCTCCCGCACGCGTGCCGACCTCGGCCCGCAGTATACCGGTCTGTTCAGACGGCGCAACGAAACAACGTAGCTTCTGTGCATCTCGCGTGTGGGGAGTAGCCCTCAAGCCACCGACTGCAGGCGGGAGTGTTTCGCCAACATTTTCCGGCTGCACCGCTGGCTCGCTCGGGCCTATTCGCCTGCAACTCGGGGTGGTATGGTGTGCCGTTGCCGCCCAGAGGCCGGAGCGCGTGGGCGGTGTTCGTCGCGTCCGTGCGCCCGGGCACAAGGGCCGCACGCATCATGCATGACATGCAGTGGTAGCAGCAGGAGTCAACGGAATGTCGGAAGAGCAGAACCCCGCCGCGGAGGTGAAGAAGAAGGTCGACGAGGACTGGAAGGCCGCCATGCGGCGCGAGAAGGAGAAACTCGCCGCAAAGCAAAAGGCCTCGGCCGAGCAGGAGGAAGAGGCCGCTGGCGAGACCGACCAGATGTTTCTGGGATTCATCAATCAGTTGGTGGCGCAGACCATGATGGACCTCGGGGCGATGCCGCACCCGGCAAGCGGCCAGCGCGAGGTCAATCTCGAGCAAGCCAAGCAAATGATTGAGATTCTGCGCTCGCTCGACCGCAAGACGAAGAAGAGCCAGAGCAAGGAGGAGCAAGATTTCTTCCGCCAGGTCTTGAGTGAGCTACAGATGCTCTTTGTGCAGATTTCGCAGCAAGCCGGCGAAGGCGCGGAGCAAGCTGGCGGAGACGGCGGAGTCGGCGCGCCCGAACTCGGGCAAGGACCTCAAGCGGAGGCCCCCGGCCCGGCCGCCGGCACGCGCGGCGCCGTACCGGGTACGGGTCGCAAGCGCCGGCGAGGATGAGGGACGTCGCCAAACGAGGTGGTCGCAGGTGGCTGGTGCCACCAGCCACCAACGACCACAGCCACCAACGACCACCAGCAACTAGCCACCAGCGACCCTTCCGCAATGATTGAAATCGAAGGCCTGGAAAAGAAATTTTACGACTCGAAGCGCGGTGAGGTGCGTGCCGTGGACGGCATTGATCTGACCGTGCCCAAGGGAAAAATCTTCGGGTTGCTCGGACCCAATGGCGCGGGCAAGACGACGACGCTGCGAATCCTCGGGACGGTGCTCAAGCCCACGGCCGGCACCGCGCGCGTTTGTGGATACAACGTCGAGACGAATCCGATCGAGGTGCGCCGCCACATTGGCTACCTCTCGGCGAACACCGGCATTTACGAGCGAATGACGCCGCGCGAGATGATTCGTTACTTCGGCACGCTCTACGGGATGAACGAGGAACGAATCCTGGAGCGTACCGAAGTGATCCTAGACATGTTGCAAATGCGAGAGTTCGCCGACAGCATGTGCATGAAGCTTTCGTCGGGGCAAAAGCAAAAATCCTCGATTGCGCGCACGATCGTTCACGACCCGGAGGTGCTGATCTTCGACGAGCCGACGGTGAGCCTCGACGTGCTCGTGGCGCGCGACGTGGTCGAGTTTATTGAAAGCTGTCGCAGCGCCGAGCGCACGGTGATCCTCTCCACGCACATCATGAGCGAGGCCGACAAACTTTGTGACGAGATTGCCATCATTGACCACGGAAGGATCATCACCCACGGCGAAAAGAACACCCTGCTCGAGCAAAGCTCGGCGCCGAATCTCGAAGAGTTCTTTTTCGGCCACATTGACCGCGAACGCCCGGAAGAGCTCAAGGAAGAGCAAGCGCAGCCGAAGTCCTTCTGGGCGCGCCTCGTCGGCAGCAAGGCTTGACGTGCTGCCGGAGACATGCGTTCCCGGCGGTCGCCATTGACCGCGCATTCCCGCAGGTATGATGTTGCGTCGCTCGTCGCTCTCGCTCCTGTTTTGCTTCGGAATCTGGGCGTGTGACGCCTCCTACTTCGAGCTTCCGCAGGGCGACGGCGCCTTGGCCGGGCATGCGCACGAGCCGCTGTTCGGCGGGGTGCTGCACGAGGTCGGCGAACATTTCGCGCATCTTGAGCTCTTGGTTGACGAGAAACACGGCGAGTTGACGCTGTACGTGCTCGACGCGCATGCCGAGGCGGTGGTGAAAATTCCCGAGGAAGCAATGGTCGTGCGCCTCACGTCGTTCGAGCCGTCGCTCGAGGTGACGCTCGAGCCCGAAGCATCGCTGCTCGGCGACGAGCGCCCGGGCCACGCCTCGGCGTTTTACGGTCGCCACGACGGATTGCGGGGCGTGCAACGTTTCGAGGGGTACGTCGCAAGTCCCATCACCATTCGCGGTTACGCCTTCGAGCGCATTCCGTTACGCTACCCCGAGGGCACCGAACCCACCGCGAAAGAGTGAACTCGGCGTGCAACGTCGAGGCGTCTCCGCAAGAAACGCAACCGTTTTTTGATATCCGAAAGATTGACCGCGTAAGGTGCGACGAGGAGAATACAGATATCCGCTTTCCCCGCGGGCCGACGTATTTCGACAAGAACCCACCCCGGACGTGTTATGAGTCAACGTTTCTTCACCGTTTCCTTGATGGTCTGCGCGTTCGTCGTTCTGGTCGTAGCGCCGGCGTGCGCGTACCGCGAAGCCCGCACGCCGGTGGCGGGGAAGGTGGTCGCCGAACGCAAGACCCCGCTTTACAAGACGTACACGCCGGAACGCAGCGAATGCGAAACTGCAGCGAAGCCACGAAACAACGTGCACGACTACGGTGACGTCGAGATTTTCCCGCACCGTGAGCAGCCCCGCGACACAAAGGATCAAGGCGAAGCACTCTCCGAGCAAGACCTCCTAACCGAGCCGAAGCGCGAACGACCCAGCCGAACGCTGACCAGGCAAAACCTCGTTGACCTTGCCACCGCCGGCGTCTCCGAGTCGAACATTCGCTTGCTGATCCAGCGCTCCTGGGTCGAACTCGACCTCGACAGCGACACCATGATTGACCTCAAGCAACTCGGCCTGAGCGACGAGTTGCTCGAAGCGCTGATCCTGCGTCTTGACGAACAAAAGGCACTCTACGGAAACGTTCAGCACGCCGAGAATGAGGATGCAGGCAAACGGGACCGCGAACAGCTCCGGCGTTCGCTCGCTCAAGACCTCGAAGCGCTGGAACAAAAGCTTTGTGATCTCAGCGAGCCAGGCACGGATTCCGAACGGTATGTCGGCGAGGTCTGGTACGTGGACGTAAGCCGCGGTTGGGCGTACATCAATCTCGGCCAACGCGACGAGATCGAGGCGGGAACGTCGTTCAACGTCGAGCGCGCCGGAGCTGCCGAGAACAACGTCTCCGTTGGCATGCTCACGGTGCGCGAGGTTTTGGGTGACTACATGTCCTGGTGCGAAATTTCGCTGCTGCATGACGAGGATGACCCGGTGCAAGTCGGCGACCGACTGGTCGCGCACGACAAGGAAACGCGCACCGCCGACACGGAAGGCGCAGCCTGGGTCAATATCCCAGGAATTGACCCTTCGCGGTATGATCCGAGGCACTTCAACTACTTCCGGAATTCGGACGGCTTGGTCGTGACGCAGTACACGTTCGACGAGTTGTCGAAACAAGAGCGCGAAGAGTTCGCACCCTGGTGCCCAATTGATGACGAAACGCAGAATCACTAGAGATCCGGCCGGAACGGCAGTTTTCTTGGTTAAGAGACGGTGGACGAAACTCGAAAGAAAAGCGACCAACCACTAATTCGAAGGACGGGGCTCCGTGCCCGCTCAAAGTGCGCGTCGGTCGTGGTTTCCGTGCGCACCTTTTTATTCGGGACGCGCGTGAGCTTTGCGCGACGGCCGTTCGACCGTGGCT
>SKZP01000688.1 GCA_007127275.1 Planctomycetota bacterium | reverse complement strand
GTCCAGTGCCGGACGCAGACTTTCGTGAAGCACGTCGTCAACCTCGGCGACAACCGCTGGTGAGGCGAGTCCTTGTGAAAGCCGCTCGCCGAGCCATTCCATCAGTTCGGGCTTGAGCGACTCGTCCAGCGCATGCAAAAACTGCTTCGGCTCCTTCTCCATCACGTCGAAGGCCGTTGTGCGCAGCAAGGAGCGCAGCGTGTTCTCGGAGCGCGGTGCGCGCAACACCTCGGCCAACTCGTCGGGCACACGGTCGAGAACGCCGTCGAGCAGTCCGACCAAGCGCTCGGAACTGAAAATGTTGCCGACGACCGGAATGGGATTCGTCCAGCCGGAAATCTTGCGCCGCACGCCGGAGCGCAACTCGTCGGTGACCACTTTGCGCAACGTGCCGCTTTGCAACTGCTCGGCAAGGGAGCTTTGTAGCGTTGGTGCGCCGTCGGCCAACCACTCCGCAATGCGCTCCTGACTCTCCTCGGAGAGCACGTCGGAGAGTCTCCCCGCCTCCAGCAGCGTGCGGTGTCCGAGGGCAACGGCACGTTGCGCAAGCGACCGCGGCATTTCGCTCTCGCCGAGCCACCGCAGCAACTTCGGCACGCCAAAGACGCGACCAATACGGTCCGGCTCGCTCTGGCGCTCGGGCTCGCTCGGATCCGGGGGCTCGTGCACGGCAATGTCGCCGACAATCTCGCGCAACGGCCGCTTCAGAACGGCCTCGACCTGCGGAACGAGCACCTGCGCGAGCAACTCGCGACCGCGGGCCGAGCCGAGTTGGCTTCGCAACTCCGCACTGATGGTCGCGACCACGCGCGCGCGCACCGTCCTCGCCGAGTCCTCGCCGAGCCAACGGGCAAGCACCTCGGCGGGGGTACCGAGTTCGCGGTCGAATTGCTGTTCAATCAGCGCGCGCACCGAGGCGAACAGGCGCGGACTCTCGCGCATTTGATGCACGTGGACGAGAAGTGCCTCGGCGCTAAAGAATTCGCGCTCCACAAGCTCGCCCGCCTGGTTTGCAAACTCCGGTTGCAACCGCGGAAACACGCCCCAGAACGTAATGCCCAGCACTCGCCGCGGCTTGCGCGGGCGGAACAGCATGGCAATGGCCACACGGTTCGTCGCGTAGCCAATGAGAAACCCGAGAACAATGGGCAAGAGTATCCAGAGCAGCCACGTCATGGAGAGTTGCCGTTGATGGTGACGCCGCCAGCAAGGGCGGTTCACAGGGTGGCCGGTCGTGGTGAGTTGGCTCGCACGTCGTATTGCCTCGCGGGGTAAGGAACTGCAAGGCGACGAGGTGGAACGCCTTGTCGGCCCGGCCTCGCAAGGTAGGGATTCGCCGCGGGGACGCGGCTATTCCGGAAGGTTGCGAGGCAGATTCGACAACGGCTCCGGTGCCGCCGCGGGCCACTCGAGCTCAATGTAGACCCAGTTGCTCGGGCCGTCGTCGCGCTGATTGGAGAGCCGCTGTTCGGTGACGTCCAACAGCGAAAGGAAGCCGCGCTGCGTGTTGCGGTAGAAAATGCCGCGCCGGTTGAACATGCCGTGCCAGAGGCCGAGGATGTGGCACCAGTCGAAGGCCGCCCAGCGCACGGTGAACGACTCGTTGTAGCTCGGCCGGTCTTCCTTGATCTTGCGGGTCAGGATGCGCCGGTCCCAGTTGTCGCCGTCGCGGCTGTGGTCGAACGCGACCGCGGCGTCGTGCGTGCCCCCCTCGCTGAAGTCGGCGTCGCGAATGGTCAACGAATACGTGCGCGGCACTTTGACCCATTCGAGAAAGTCGCGCACGTGCTGCACGTATTCGCGCCCGCGCGGGCTAATTCCCGGGTTGTGCGTCTCCAAGAAGTCCTCGGCAAGCTCCAACACCTCGTCCATGCGGGTGCGACCGCGGTTGCCTCGCAGGCCCGAGGAGAAGAGACTCAGGTACCGCTCGCGCACCGAGCGCCAGTCCAGTTCCTTGGCCCGCCAATACAACGCGGCAACATGCTCGCGCGCCTGCTCGACGAGATCTTTCACCTCTTCAATCTCTTGCGTGACGAACTGCTCCAGTGCCGCGTTCAGGCGGGCGGCATGGGTCAGGCACCGGCCCGAATGGTCCCAGTTCCGCCCCCGCCGCGACTCCTCCATCAGGCCGCCGAGCACTGCTTGCGGCCAATTGATCCGGGCGCGCCGTTCAAGCTCCTCGTAGCTCGGATTCGGCTCGACGCCCGGATTGGCGTCGCGGTAGTCGCGCAGCCGCTCGAGAAAGCGCAGCAGCGCCCCGCGGCTCTCCACCGCGCTCGCCTCATCCACAAGCTCCGCATACCGGCGCTCGAGTTCGCGCTGGCGGTACTGGTCCACGCGCCGCATCACCTCGTCCTCGCGCGGATGACCGAGATGCTCGCTCAACCAGCGCCGCAGGGCGTCGCGCCGCTCGGTTAGCGGCGGCTCCTCGCGCTGAAACTCCGCATACAATTCGTCGAGCAGGCGGCTTGCATATTCCTCCTCGAGGGCGCGGCGTTGCTCGACGAAGAAGCGCCCCAGCTCGGCGTCGAGGCTTCCGTATTCGAGGTTGTATTCCTCCAAGACGTGCTGCCGCTCCAGGCGCCACGCCTCGGCGTCGTCCGTCTGTGCCTCGTCCGTTCGCTCGGAAAGGGCGCGGCGAAAGCTGCGGCGGATGCTCGAGAGCTCGTCAGCCCTGCGCTCCCGCGCGGCGTCGCGGTAAGTCTCGCTCGGCTGCGTGGCGAGGTAGCGGTTGATCAACTCGAGGCGCTCGCCGGCGCCGTCGGCCGCCCGCACTTGCTCGAGCAACGCGCGGTAGTTGGCCTCGTCATACAGACGGCGGTACTGCCGCTTCGCCCGTTCCACCTCGTCGCTCAACGCCGGGTAGCGCTCCCCCACACTTTCGAGCTTGCGAACCAGCTCCAGTTCCTCGTCCAGCGTGGACACGTCGGCCAGCAACGCCTCGCGTGACTCGGCCAATTCGTGCTTGCCACGAAAGATGTGCAGCCAGGCCTCGATCCGGCGCGGATGCGAGTTGGGGAAGCGGGCGCGGTAGGCGAGCAGGTCCTCGACCAACTCTTCATACTCCTCGGCGCTACGCCGGGCCGTTTCCGGCGGCTCGTCGGTACGTTGCTCCAACGCCTCGAACCGCTCCGCGGCAACGCGCGCGGCCAACTCGTCGCGGTGGCGACGGGCCTCTGCAAGCTCCTCGCCGACGAGGTTGAGGGTGTAGGCGCGCTTGTCCTGCCAGGTCTCGAGAAAGCGTTGTGTTCGCGCGAGCTTGTTTTCGTTGTCGACGTCGGGCTCCTCGAGGTAGTCGAGCAGCGCCTCATACGAAGGCACGGCCTCGCGGTGGTAGTACGTGTAGCCAAGGGCCGCGAGCAGCGCCGCTGCGCCGACCAACAGCCCGAACAGCGCCGCCACCAGGCGCCGCCGCCGCGTGCGCTTTACGGACCGCGTCGCCTCGAGGGCGAACCAGAATGGCTCCTCGACACCGCCCGGCTTCAACGGCTCCTTCTCATTCGGCGCCGACTCGCCGCCGAGGGCGGAAAGGGCGAAGTAGGCGGCGTGGTGGTAGCGGCCCTCACGAAACACCGTGTCGAAGCGGCCGAGCTGGCTCCAGAGATACTCCGCCTTCTGCGTCAGCAGCGTCTCCTCGTCTTCCGCCGTCAGCACCTCCGGGGCGTGCTCTCGCGTCAGCAGGTCCGCCTTGGAGAAGCAAACCGCCACCGGCGGCCGCACGCCGGTCACCGCAGCCCCGAGCCCCTTTTGCGTGCGGCGGATGGCGCGGTCAATCACGCGGTTAACGAAGCGGCGCTCGGGGCTGTCCGGCGAGCTGTGCAGAATCATCCCCGTATCAATGAAAAAGATACTGCCACGGCATTGCTGCAACTGCCGCTCAATGTCGCGCAACTTGTCTTCCCAGTCGGTCTCTTCGGTGAACCAGCCGCCGGGGATGTCACGCAGTGCCACCCTTTGGTTGCGGTTCTCGCGCGTGATGCCCAGCGAGATCTCCCAGGATTGCTGCGTCGCGGGCAGCAACTGGCCGCTGTGCAGGTGGCGCACGAACCAGTCCAGGAAGGCGTTCGAGTCGGCGTCGGTAAGGTCGTGGTTGAGGTAGCCGGCACGGTCGAGGGCAAGGTAGAGCGCGGCGAGATACGTCGTCTTGCCGACGCCCATGGGGCCGAAGAGGCCGAAGTGGTGGCGGCGTTTGCGCGGCCGCTTGGTTAGCCGCTCAATCAGCGCAGGGTCGAGCCCGTCGCCGGTGTGCTGGTGCTGC
>SKZP01000342.1 GCA_007127275.1 Planctomycetota bacterium | reverse complement strand
GGTCGCGTCACAATCGTGATCGACCCACGGGCGAAGCCCGTGGGCTTATGCGCGGTCACGGCTACGAATCCTTGCGGCGGAAGAAGGCGGTGATCGCTTTGGGGCGGCTTAGCGCTTTGGCGGCGCCGAGGGCTTTGCCTAGCTTGCCTAGCTGGATCTCGGCGATGCTTTCGCCCATCTTCTGCAGGTCTTCGTCGTAGGGGTACCAGAACGGGTCCGGCTTTTTGTTCTTGTCGCGGAAGACGGTGCGCAGGCGGGTGAAGGTTTCGAGGGCGTACTTCGAGTTGGCCACGCCGGGGCCGGAGTCTTTCACGCCGGTCCAGGGGCACGGGGCGAGGGCGCCGCTGATGGCGTGGTTGTTGACGTAGACGGTGCCCGCTTCGAGGCGCTTGGCGACGGCTTCGCCGCGGCTGACGTCGCCGCTCCAAACGCTTGCGTTGAGGCCGTAGTTCGAGTCGTTGGCGAGCCGCACCGCTTCGTCGACGTCGGCGACGCGCACAATGGGCAGCACCGGCCCGAAGGTCTCTTCCTTCATGATGCGCATCTCGTGCGTGCAGTGATCCAACAGCGTCGGCGGATAGGCGAGGCCCTGCATCCCTTCGCGGGTGCCGCCGGTGAGCAGCGTCGCACCCTTTTCCAGGGCGTCGGCAATGTGCTCCTCGACGATGCGCAGTTGCATCGCGTTGCACAGCGGGCTGACGTCGCAGGCGGTCAGCGGCTTGCCGGGGCCGTCCGGGCCGACGCGCAGCCGGCTCCAGGCGTCCTTGAGCAGGGCGACGAACTCGTCCGCTTTGGCGTCGAGCACGTAGAGCCGTTCGATCGCGCCGCAGTTCTGGCCGACGTTGTGCAGCGCCCAGTTGGTGATGCCGGCGGCGGTGCGCGTGACCTCGGCGTCTTCGAGTACAATCGCCGCGTCCTTGCCGCCAAGTTCGAGGCTCACCGGGATCAGCCGTTCGCCGCAGCGCGCGCCAATCTTCTTGCCGGTGGCGACGGAGCCGGTGAAGGTGGCCGCGTCGACGTGCTCGATGAGTTCCGCCCCTTGCTCGCCGCCGCCCTGCACGAGTTGGATCACCCCCGCGGGCAGCACCGCTTGCGCCTGCTCGACGAACCACGCCCCCGCACGCGGCGTATACTCGCTGGGCTTGACCACTACCGCGTTGCCACTCAACAGCGCCGGCATCACCGGCTTGAAGAATACGCCGAGCGGGTAGTTCCACGGCGTGATGATGCCGACGACGCCGCGCGGCACGCGTTCGATGTAGGCGCTCTTGCCGGGAAAGGCGAGCTTGGGGATGCCGAGCTTTTCGCGCTTGGTGAGCACCGGCTTCGCCAGCTTGATCCAGCCCTTGACGAAGTCGAGCGGCCCGAGCGCCTCGCTCATCAGGCCTTCAATGCCGAGCTTGCCCGCCTCCTCGCGCATGATTTCCAAAATCTCGGCGCGCCGTTCGAGCATCCGCTTGCCCATCTGCTTCATCAGCCGCGCCCGCTCGGCAAAACCCAGCCGCTCCCACTCCGGCTGCGCCTTCCGCGCCGTTTCAACGACGGCAGCAATCTGCGCCACCGGCGTCACCGGCACGGGCTGCAACTCATGCAGATCAATCGGTGAGACGCCGCGGATTTCGCCGTTCACAATACGCGGTGCATCCGCAAGCGCATCAAGGTCGAACGTGGCGGCAGCGGTAGGAGCAGTTGCAGCGTCACTCATGGCACCCTCGGGACAGCTTCCAGACACATCCGAATCACACCCGTAGCGGACGCATCGTAGCGACTCCGTCTCCAAACGCTATCGAATTTCGCCGTACACGGCACGTACATCGTGCCTCGGTGACGCCAGCTCCAACGGTAGCCAATGCGGGAGCGGCGGCTCAGCGTTGCATCGGCTCTAGCTCCACGTCGATCACCTTCGCCTCCCCCGGCTGCAACGTCACGGTTGCTTCAAAGGGCTCGTAATTTCGGGTGTAGATGGATACGACCGTCGGAACGTTTGCTGGCAGATTGGTAAACGGAACCGTCCAAGGCATGGTGCCGGCGGGATGGAACCAAAGCGAGTAGCGCAGCTGATTCCCATCAACCTCGGCGCGGTACCCCACCGTAAGCATAGGCGGATACATCCGGTTCGGCGAAATCGCGGCACCGTCGTCCGCCAAACGGACGCGCAGCCTCACCTCCGCGATCTCCGGCAAGGGAATCTCCACCTCGGTCGTTTCATTGGCCACCACTTCGACGGGAATGCTTACCCACCTACGTCCGGGGGCCTCCCCCCTAAGACTGATTCGCCCTTGAGGCACGTCTTCGAGGTAGACGCTTCGCACCGCATCGGTGGAATGGGTGACGCGACTCGATGTCAGCGGATCACGATACGACACGGTTCCGTCCAACGCCCGAGCGCTGATCGGATCGACAAGGTGAATGCGAAGCGCGCCTCGCTCGGAGAGATCCGTCTTTTGCGGCAACGTCACGTCACCGAACCCGTCGGCATAGGACAGCCCCGTGCGTGAAATGGTCACCGTACGCGCGGCGTCCAATTGTACCTTGAGCCGTGGGTTGGGGATGCGATTCACATGGGGGCGTTGGAACACGAAGCGTCCCTCCGCGTCCGTTTCCGTTTCTTCGAATGCGAAGGAATTGCCTCGCCACAAGGCGATGGTTTTGTTGGCAGCCGGCGTGCCGTCGTGATGCAAGAGGCGCCCGGGCCAATAGTTCAGCGAAAGGATCACGTTGCGCAGAATTCGTTCGCCGGCGCGCGCCTCGATCAGCCCCTCGCCGTCATGCTGAATGTTTTGAACGGCTTGGAGGAGGTAGCGCCCCGGCGGCAACTCGAATTGATAGTGGCCACTTTCGTCGGTGCGGGCTTCATGAAAGCCTTCGACACCTTGCGAGAACTCGGAATAGACGTCGTCACGCACAACGTGCAGGAACTTGCCGGGGACCGGTTCTCCCTCGTGGTCGTACAGCGTGCCGTGAATGATCGCCGGATACTCCATTACGATGCGAAGCTTCTCTTTTTCTTCGCTGCCGCTGAGTTCGTGTTGAAATTCCACCTTGGCGTAATCGATATGCGTGACAGATACTTGCAGCTTCGACGCACCGAGGCCCGGGGGATACCAGCGGCCGTCTTCGTCGGTCGTGCCCGTGGCGACTGGTGTTCTTGCACGGATCTCGTGCTCGCCGATGGTTAGCTCTTCGTCGAGGTTGACTTGCACCTGTGCGTGAGGAACGGGTTCGCCGCGGTCGTTGACCACTTCGACGACGGCCGAGATGCCGGCTTCGAGGGGGACGTCACCGAGCTCCACATGGCCCTGCTCGGGGAGCTCTACGCGCTTGAGCAAGGGCCGATGCGAGGGAAGGTGAATGAGGAGGTCATGCTCGCCCGACGGCGCGGCATTGACATGCAGGGTGCCATCTTCCTCCAGGGAAGCGACCCGCTGCGAACGCATCCGTCCGGTAGGAAAACTCACATAGCGGTCGAGCGCGGGACCAATAGGCGAGCGTGCGCGCAGCGTCGGGTTCACCCGCTTGTTGCTTGCGGAAAGGATCGGTTCGTGGCTCGCGGCATCCACCGGGCGCAGCGAAATCGTGGTGTTGCGCTCGAGTGTGACCTCGACAATCAGCGGCTCGCCACGCGAGATTCCGTACAACCGGGAGCCGCCGCAGCCGACATAGCCCTCGGCGAAGACATGTACCGAGGCGCGCGTGCGTGTTGGGACATACGGAAATGTCGCCCGGCCTTCTGCATCTGTTCGCACATGCTGCTCCGCCTCGTCGTCGGAATCATTGGGCCGAAGCTGGCCATGTGAGTAAAGCAGGTACGCGTCGGCGCCGGCGATCGGCTCGCCCTGTTCGTTCATGACCTCCACGTAGACCGGCGGCGCCACTTCCAAGGTCAGGTCGACCCCTCCGGTCACCTCACCGGCGCGAATCTCGATGTCGACCTTTGATTCGTTGAAGTAGCCGGGGAAGCTTGCCGTAACGGCGTCGGTGCCGGCGGGCATGCCCTCGAGCAGGTAGAATCCGTCGTCGTTGGTCTGCGTGCGCGGGTTCTCCTCCGCTCGGTGGCGCGGCGCGAACGAGGCGAACGGAGGTTCGCGGGGCGTATTGCCGTCCACGCCCAACTCGACGGTGGCACCAACAATCGGCTCTCCATCGCGGTCGGTTACGCGACCGGCAATGGCGCCGCCGCGCGCGAGAGTGATCTCGCCAACGTCGAGATCCTCCTCGACCTGGTGCGACACGTAGGCCGCGCGATAGAGAAACTCGTGATCGGATACGACTCTCCACT
>SKZP01000189.1 GCA_007127275.1 Planctomycetota bacterium | reverse complement strand
GGGGTGGGCAGCGACTCGGCGGGACAGTACGATGCACGACATGCGCCGTTGCCGACAACGACGGCAATCCCGTGCGCACAACCGCGAAACCGTCACGCCGCGCACGGCGTCTTAACCGCGAGCCATCTTTAGGAGACGTGCGACCGAGGGGCCATGAGCGAGGACCGGCAAAACAGCCATGCGAAAGGCGAGGCCGCGGCGGCGGCCGAGGCCGGCGCAAAGTCGGGACCTGAGCCGATCAGCGACACGCAGTTGCGTGACGTGATTCGCCAGGCCGCGACGCGGGGACCGCGTCCGCCACATACGGTCGCCGGCGCCGGCCCGCATGGACGGGCGGACACGGCGCGGCTCTCGCTGCGCCATGCACAGGCGCTTCGCCGCATTCCCGTCGACCGCGCTTCGCGGCCCCAAATGCTGCTTGCGGCCATTGCCTTTCTGCTGCACTGGGCGGCGACGGTCGCCGCCTCGGTGTTGTACGAGCATTTCCGACCGACGGCGACAGAACCGGCTCAGTTCGCAACGCTACTGATTTCCAGCCTCTCGGTATTCGCCGCCGCAATGGTCGCCTTCATTGAACTCGCCAAGTTCACCCGTGCGGGGCGCTCGGTGACCATTGGTCTCGGCTTCATCAACGTGCTGATATTCGCGGCGGTGGCCATATACGCGCGGCACTGGTTGATTGTGCTTGCGCAGTTCGTCTTTGCCCTCGGGCTTGTGGCGTTGCTTGCGGGGCGCCCGCTCGAGCGGGAAGCCGACGACGCCGGCGAGGAGTCGCAGCCGGATGCAGTGAGGCGCCGGCCACTGCTCACACAGATTCCCTGGGGCTGGGTCGCGGCGGGGCTCTTGCTGGTTCTTGGGGCCTGGGCGCTTCTGCTGGTGCCCGCGGGTCAGTATGCGCAGAAGCGCGCGGTCAGCGACACGTATACCGAGGTCGTCGAGGCCTACGAGAACGACGCTTGGAGCGACGAGGTCACGAAAACCGCCGAGGAGGCATACGCCGCCTCGCGCTGGCTGGCCGGGATTTCCGGCTACGTTGGCGAGACCGAGGCGCGCCGCGCGGCGTTTCACCTGCGTTGGGGCTACCTCGAGGCGTTGCTCGGCGAGCCCCATCATGCGCTGCGGATCATTGACGACGCCCAGCGCCGCTACCCCACCGTCGAAGGCTACCGTATGCGCGCCGAGGTTTATTGTATGGTACACGACCTGCCGTTTGAGCCGACGCCGAACGAGGAGGAGCTGGACGAACTCGAGCCGCCGCCGGGGCACTACGTCCCCGAGCACCGGCGGAAAACGGTTCGCGGCTTCAGGCTTCAATCCGAGCATTGAGATCTGGCAAAATCGTCGCGACGTACGGCCACTACCTCACCTCTCTCACCCCTTTGCCGACGTTGGTTTCCATGAGCGAGCCCGTTTCCGAGTCCCCGCGCGCATCCGATGAAACCCCGGCGTCGTATGTGCAGCTTGCCGTGCCCGGCTCGTGGCCGGAGCGCGAGGCCTTGATCCAGGCTGTCGCCGACGCCAGCGGCGGTCGCATTGAGATTGTCGGAGACGGCCTCGTCGACAAGCAGCACAACGTGCAGGCGCAGTGCGAGATCCTCGGCCATCAAGAAACCATGGAGATGATGTTCGAACTCGGCGGCCGGCTCGAAGACGAGGCGCTCGACGCCGTTGCCGCGCACAAGAGCGTCATTCATCTACGGCTGCGTGCCGGCGAGGCGGCGGCGCAACAGGTGCTGCGCCTCGGCTGCGACCTGCTCGACGCCGGCGGCCACGGCATCCGCGTGGAAAGCTCCGGCCGCGCCCACAGCCCGGATCAGTGGCGCGAGCTCGCCGAGGAGGCCGGCGTGCTCGACGACGCCGCGACCCGTGGTGTCGCTCTCTACCGTGCCTTCGTTGTGCTCGTCGGGCCGGACGAAGATGACGACGAAGACGAGGAAGGGACCGAGTCCGACGCAGACGTGGATGTCGCCTCGGGAGGGGATTACACCTCCTTCGGCATGCAGATTGTTGGCCGGCGCGACGCTGTGGTCGCCGACCGCGACGACCTCGAGGACGACCCGGTCGAGTTGCTCGAACGCTTTTTGTTGTATCAACTCATTGATTGGCCGACGCTCGCGGACGGAGATACGTTCAGCCTCGGCGAGGCGACCGAGTCGACAAGTCGCTACCGGGTCAGCGCGCAGCCGGACCGTCGTTACCCCAGCGACGACCCGTTTTACAACCCCTTTGGCCTTTGGCGTCTTGAGCCCGCCGCCGCCACGGCTTGATGAGGTCACGGACCTGGGAAGAAACATTCGTGTGGCTGCCTCTTGAAGGCGCTGCCGCGCAGGAGCGCAGTTCGCGCGCTCGTGCGGCCGGGAGGTGCCGTCGGGGGGGTCCGTCACGTCACTTCAAAGGAAGGGGGGCAGGTAAGCGAGTGCGAATCCTCCCCAAGGCCCGCAACGCGGGGCGCGTTCCGCTGTCGCGTTGCGGCGAACCTCCGTTACTTTGCGGCTTCGCAGCGCGGTTGCGTTTCCGTTACCGCACGTTGCCGCAACGCGTTCCTGTTCGTCTGAATACGCTCCGCAGGGTACCCCAGAGCATCAAACCCGCCGCGGTCAAGGGCAGCGCGGTTCCGGCGAAAACTGCCGACACGGCGCCGGACGGGATTTCCGAGACCCGCATGGCGACTGCAAGACTCAGCGGCGTCACCCAGGCCAGCGGAACGCCCAGTAGCGCAGCCTGCGGCGTCGGGCGCACAAGCAGAAACACGAGCAAGCCGAGTAGCGCCGAAGAGGCGACGGCGGCAAGCAGCAACGACAAGGGTACTTGACCAGCGCTCATCAATCCCACGACCGGCGCGGCAACCAAGGCCCCGAGCGCGCACCAAATGGCGGTCCAGCACGCGGCGACCGCGGCGACGACACAACGTTGCATGCAGGCGGCCAAGGCGCTGCCGCTCCTTGTGCGAGTTACGGGGAAGTTGCACGGCACTCGGGGGTTCACCGCCGACGCAGACGTACCGTTTCGACGCGTTCGTTGCCGGCGAGGTCGGTCACACGGATACGTATCTCGTGCGTGCCGCGTGGGAGGTGGGCGGTGTTGATGATGTGCTCGTGGCGTACGTCGGCGTTGCCGTCCTCGAACTTCAGCACCTCGAGTTCTTCGGGCTCCTCCTCGCCGTCGCGCACCAGCTGGATCTCGACGCGGCGCACGCCGTACCGGTCGCGGGCACGGATGGTCAGCGTGACCTCATCGCCGCGCGGCCGGTCCCGTACCACCACCGAGGGGGGGCGGTTGTCCTCGACGACCTGGAGGCGCACGTCGCGGGCGCGGGTCTCGTTGCCGGTAGCATCAATGGCTGTGGCGCCGACGGTGACGGTGTCGCCGGTGCGGAACTCCGCGGGGTCGAGTTCCAACTCGAACGGCGCGCTGCGCTGCACCTCGCCGGCCGGCTCGCCGTTGACGTAGAACTGCACCGTCACGCCGGGGCGGTTGTCCTCGGCGTCGGCGCGAATGGTCGTCGGGCCGAGCAGGTAGTTGCCCCAGGCCGGCGCATGCAGCTCAATACTCGGCGGCTCGGTGTCCGGCGCTTCCCCCTCGTCAATGCGCCAGGCGAGCGCATACGGCCAGCTTTCAAAGTCCGCCTCGGCGCCGTCACTCGCCACGACTTGAAGTGCGTAGCGCGTGCCGCGCTCCATTTGGCTCATGGCGACGGATTGGGTGTTGTTGATGGAGCAGGCGGCGCGGTCAATCTCTTCCCAGTTCGCCTCGTCGCGGTCCGAGGCGTCCCAGAGGACGAGTTCAAAGTTGTGCAACGTAGGCTCGTCGCTCGTGTCGAGATTCCAGGCCAACACGGCTTGCAACTCGTCGTGGTCGTCGGCACTTAGGAAATACGTCGGCGTATCCCCGGGGGAAAACTCGCGGTTGTAGGCCCAGCCGGCCGTGGCGACCTCGTCGCCCGCTTGCTGCTCGCCGGCGGCGAGGATGCGGTGGGTGTGGTACACGTTGAGCTGACCCGCACCGAAGCGGCGGTCGAGGCCGTTGTCGAGTTCGTTCTCGCCGCTGCCCCAGTCGGTGATGTCGGCGTGGCCGTCGTTTTCCGTGTGGCGTGTTGCGCCGGCCATCAGCACCGCCTTGACCACCTCGGGTGAGCCGGCGTGGTAGATGCGCTGGCCGGATCCCGAGGTGTAGTGGCCGTTGGAGAGCCGCGGGTTGTCCTGGCTCATCTGCACAAGCAGCGCAGCGACCGAGGCGGTCAGCGGCGTGGTGTTGCTGGTCACACCCATGGGGCCGACAAGGTC
>SKZP01000511.1 GCA_007127275.1 Planctomycetota bacterium | reverse complement strand
GACTCTCTTCTGCCGCCCCCTTTAGGGCTACAAAATCACGCGTGCCTAAGACTTCAACGCGGGATTTGTGCCCCACCTCCCCCAAGCCCACTGGCTTCGCCCGTGGGTCGCACGCGAATCACCATTCGACCCACGGGCGAAGCCCGTGGGCTTGGTTCGTGAATGTTTGCGCGTCGGCTGGTAGGTTCGTCGCAGCCTACCCGAACCGACTGCCCTTGTTGCCGCTGTGAGCCGACGCCGTGCTGCTGCCTCTGAAACCGCTGCTGCTTCGCTTGGCGTGGCTCGCGCCGAGGCGGAGGCTAACGGGAGTGGTGCGGAGGTCGAGTTGCGCTGGCGCGGCAAGTACGACGACGCCGGCCGGCGCGTCGAGCCGGAGGTGGCGGCGCTGCAAGCGCAAGTAACGTTTACGGCGGCGGAGCGTTACGGCGGCGACACTACGGCGGAGCCGAACCGCCTGTTTGCCGGCGACAACCTTGCGGTGCTGGCGAGCTTGTTGCCCGAGTTCGAGGGGCGGCTTGCGCTGATTTATCTCGACCCGCCGTTCTTCGCCGAGTGTGACTTCCGCACGCGTATCCCCGTCGGCGTGGATCCGCAGAAACCGAACAAGCCGTTCACCACGCTGGAGGGGCTCGCCTACCGGGATACGTGGCCGGGCGGAATCTCGAGCTACCTACGCTTTCTGTACGAGCGGCTTGCCTTGATGCACCGGCTGCTTGCGCCAACCGGGGTGCTGTTCTTTCACTGCGACTACCGTGTCGCTGGCTATGCGCGCCTCTTGCTCGACGAGGTGTTTGCACCGCAGGGGCGGCTCGTCAACGAGATCTGCTGGTACTACAAGCGCTGGTCGGCGGCGTCGCGCAACTTTCAGCGCATGCACGACACCATCTTCTTTTACGCAAAGTCCGAGCAGTACCGCTTCCGGCCGCTGTATCAGCCGCTCGCTGCGTCGACGCAAGCGATGCACGGCGAGACGCTTCGAGTCAATGTGCCGGACGACGCCACGGGCAAGCTGGTGACGAAGCGTACCGAGGTGCCGAGCAAAGGGGTGCTCATGCACGACGTGTGGGAGATCCCCTTCGTTGTTGCGCACAGCCAGGAGCAACTCGGGTATCCGACACAGAAGCCGGTCGAGTTGCTGGCGCGCATGGTGGAGGCGACCACGGAGCCGGGGGAGTGGGTGGCGGATTTCTTTTGCGGCGCCGGGGCGTTGCCGGCGGCGGCCGAGGGGCTGCGCGTCCGGCGGGAGGGGACCCGTGCGGTGTATGCGTGCGACGCCGAGCCGCGGCGTTGGCTGGCCGCCGACGCAAGCGAGCTTGCCGTACATGCCACACGCAAGCGCATGCTTTCACTTCCCGGCAAGGAGCCGCCTGCCTCGTTCGACGTGTGGTGCGCCCCCGGTCGTGCGGCTGGGAAGACAGCGAGCCACAACGCGGCAGCGGTGGCGGCGCCGTCTGCGGCAGCCACGCTGGAAGCGGACGTCGAGCGCGCCGAGAACGGACGTGTCACCGTGCGCCTGTTGCGCTACCGTCCCAGCTTGGAAGGCCTCACATTGAGCCGCGGCGACAAGGAAAAGCTCGAAGCGGCGCTCGCCCACGACCCGAGCGGACTGTGTCTGCTCGACGCCTGGGCGCTGGGAGCCACACCGACCGAGGCCGCCCCATTTCAACCGGTCTGGCACACCCAACGGCCACGGCGCGGCGGACCTCGGCATCTTCCCAGCGAGATCACGCTGCCGCCGGAGTTGTCCGCAAAGGCATCAACGTCGTCGACGGTCGAATGGAGCGTCCATGCAACGGATTGCTTCGGCCGTCGCGCCGCCTGCCACGTCGCGCTCGGTTGATTCCGCAGTGATCGGGGAGGGAACCGTCGAGCGTGAGCCGCGCAGTCCGTGTGTAGGAGTCTGTGGACGAAGAAGAAATCTGTGACCCACCACGAATTCGTAGGCGGGGCTGTCCCCTTCCAAGGCCTCGACCAACTTGACGCGCGAAGCGCAGCATTCGCCTGGAGAGGCCGCAGAAACGCAAGGACACTCGCTGCCGTATGCGTGACGAGAGGCGCGCAAACGGTGGGGAGTCCGCCCCATGACACTCACGGTCGAACCGCCCCGCACAAATCCGCCCCCGGGATTTCAAAAGCGCAAGCGGGACCCACGACCGGAGCGCACCTTGGGTGGGCACGGAGGCCCACCCTTCTACGTTTGGTTCCCTGCTTCGCCTCGCAGGGCTCGCGCCTCGCGCTCTGCGCTCGCCTGGGAACCGCAAACTCACCGACCGGCATTCGGGCGTCGCCCGTGATCTTGGCCGCCCCGTTTCCACTACTTCGAGATGCACCGAGTCTGAGCGGTTGGCGTGCCGGGGTGCAGGGGGTAGGATACAGTGCTGCTTGCATCTTTCTCGGCTCGGCTGTGCCATCGGGTGGTCGGCCGAATATTGGGGTTCGCGGCTATGCGTGTCTTTCTGCTACGCGCTCCTGTACTTGCCAGCATCGGCGACCGTACCGAGTGGCATATGGGGCCGAAGTGTTCCGAGTGCAATCGCGGCTCCCGCTATCCGCAACCGTTGCATCTGCTGTTGCACCGCTGGGACAGCCATCATGTGTTTCGCTTGATGTGGATGCTGTTGGTCAGCGAACCGTTCGCCGAGAGCCTCGAACAACTGGGGCATCCGGTGCCGACGAAGCCGGTGGAGCTCGAGGAGGTGTTGCAGCATCCGCTCGAGGAGGGCGCGAGCATTCCGCCGTTCTACCGTGTGGACTTTCACAAGATCCTGCCGAACCGTTTCGAGCGTTTCTGCCCGGCCTGCAACATCTCCTATCTCACCGACAGCTCCTATATCCGCTTGCCGCTGCAGCGCACGCAAGCCTCGTCGAATGAGGCGGAGCACCTCGCGGCGCAACAGGAAGCGGCCGCCAGAGTCGCCGCCGAACAAAACAACGGCGAGGGCAGCGAGAGTAGCGAGCCGTCCAGTGGTGTGGAGCTCGCTCGCGAAGCGATGCTTTTCGACACGGACTTGCCGGACCTCGAGCCGATCTTTTCCGTGGGCCGGCAGATGGTCGCGGTGACCGAGCCGATTGTGCGGCTGTTCGACACGACGCCGGAAGTGGAAATCAAAGAGGTTCCCATTCAGGCGAATCCGCTCGGCAACATCCAACGCCCGGAAACGACGACCGACTGGTAACCGCCGATGAAGTGCCGCCTTGCTTGGCAGGTCTTGTGTTGCCTCGCCCTCATGCTGCTGGCCACTTCGGCGCTGGCCTGCGGCTATACCGTCAACACGCACGTCGCTGGCGACGGGGCTGAAGACTTGGGGCGCAACGTCGCCATTGTCCCGTTCCAGAACCGCGTCACCATTTTCGAGCGCCGGCCGGGGGTGGAGCAGCGGTTGCACGAGGCGTTGCTCGACGCGGTGCTGCCGAGTCCGTACACGCTTGTACCGTCGGACGACGCGGACCTGGTCGTCACCGGCGAGTTGGACCGCTTGCGCCAGCAAACGCTGTCGCACACGCCGGACGGCAACGTCAGCGAAGTGCAGGTCGGCATGCGCGTGCACGTCCGCGTCGAGTCGCGGCGCACCGGTGAGGAGTGGGAGGAGACCATCCACGAGCGGGACGTCTTTGCCGTCGACGGCGGGGAAACCCTCGAGCAAACCGAAGCACGCGTCTTTCGCGCACTTGCCGACGAGATCCTGCGCCGCTTCGTCCACCCCGATCACCGCTGGTAGCGCGGCCTTTCGCCGCCTGCTGCGCCCGCCGGTGCGCTTGCCGGTGCGCCCCGAACGAGCACGGAGGCGGGCGTCCGCAAAGGGGCTGTCAGAAAACAGCGCACGTTCGAAAAAGGTTCTCGGACTGCTCCAATGGCCGCTACGGCTTGGGCTCCGCTTCGTCCTCGTCGGGGCGGCGCTCGCGGGGGGAGTCGATGTGAAAGGGGCGGTGCGTCGTTGCGTCGTGGACCCTGCCCGCAATGAACGGGTCAACCTGCACGTGCACATCACCGATACTCGGCCCGATCTTGGCAATCTCCGCACTGACCTCGACGGCGACGATGTGCGCGTCGCGCACCAGTGCGTCACCGGGTACGCCGACGTCGACGGTCACGTGCGTCCAGGCGCCGACCTGGTGAAGCTTGAGATTGTGCACGTCCTTGACGCCGCGCACGCTCATGGCCGACTCGACGATGCGCGCCTCGAGTTCGCGGTCGAGCGGCATCCCCGCGAGCAGGATGTTTAGGCTGTAGCGGATCATTTGCGCGGTGAGCACGAGAATCATCACGCCGACGAGCAGCGCGGCAATGGGGTCGAGCCATGG
>SKZP01000687.1 GCA_007127275.1 Planctomycetota bacterium | reverse complement strand
TGCGCGAGCATTTGCGTCTCGGCCTCGTGATACTCCTTGCTCATCTCTTTGGCGTAGCCGCCCTCGCCCGCGCCGGACTCGTCGAGTTGAATTTCGAGGAACTCGGCACCGAGGCTTTGCACCTGCTCCTTGACCTCGGGGCGGGTGTCGAAGGCGCGCACCACCGCACCGAGGGCGCGGGCCGCGGCAATGGCGGCAAGCCCGGCGACGCCGGCGCCGACGACGAGCACCTTGGCCGGGTCAATGCGGCCCGCGGCGGTAATCTGGCCGCCGAGGAAGCGCGGAAAATGTTGCGCCGCCTCGAGCACGGCGCGGTACCCGGCGACGTTGGCCATGGAGCTCAAGGCGTCCATCTTCTGCGCCCGCGTGATCCGCGGAATGCAGTCCATGGCGAGCGCACTCAGATTCTTGGTGACGAAGCGCTTAAGCAGCTCGTCGTTCTCCGCCGGCCAGACAAAGCTGATCAGCCGCGCCCCTTCCGGCAGCAAATCCGTTTCATGGACGCCGAGCGTCGGGTGAGCCTGCGGGGCGCGTACCTTGAGCACGATCTCGGCGCCGTCGTAGAGCGCCTTGACGTCGTCGGCCAGCGTCGCCCCTGCCTCGGCGTAACTGGCATCGGAGTAGCCGGCCGCGGCACCCGCCTGCGCTTCCACGTGGACGGAAAAGCCCAGTTCCAGTAGCCGCATCACCGTCTGCGGCGTCGCGGCGACACGCTGTTCGCCGGCTTGCGTTTCCTTGGGAACGGCAATTCGCATGCGGCTTCCCCTTTTGCGCGAAAACAGTCGAAATCCGTGGCGAAAGGTTCGCAGGTTCAAGGGCGCACACCGGCAGCGGCAACAGGGAACGGGCGTCTCGGCCGCACCGCCAAAATCGCGCCGGCTCGATGTACGAGGAGTTCAGACCATACGATCTGGTGAGGTCTTGTACCAATCCGGCCGCGGTGATGCCATTGCGGGCCGACGAAACCGTTGGAGCTACAAGCCCACGGGTTGCGGCTCGCGGACCGGTAGCCATGACACAACACGACTCGCACATTTGCAAACTGCCTGCAAAGGGTCCATTGGGTGGCAGTACGCGGGCTTGCGAGCTAGCCCTTGCATCGGCGCGGCGAAACCGGATAACCGGGGGCGGTCGCAGTCCGTTAAGTTTCGAAGGGCTGTGGAGTACAACGACGGTACGCAAACGTCGCAAACGAAACTACAACCGCTTGATTGAACGAAGTCGATGGGATTCCTAACCGACATTGCACGCAAGGTATTCGGGACTCAAACCGACCGGCTCCTCAAGTCGCTGTGGCCGGAGGTTGCGCGAATCAACGAGCTTGAGCCGGATTGGCGCAAGAAAACCGACGGCGAATTGCGCGCCTCCACCGAGATGTTTCGCAAGCGACTGAAGAACGGCGAGAGGCTCGACGCCCTGTTGCCCGAGGCGTTCGCCGCGGTGCGCGAGGCGGGACGGCGCTTTCTCGGCACGCGCCACTACGACGTACAGCTCATTGGCGGGATGGTGCTGCACCGCGGCATGATCGCCGAGATGGTCACCGGGGAAGGGAAAACGCTCGTCGCCACGCTCGCCGCGTATTTGAACGCGCTCGAAGGCAAGGGCGTCCACGTTGTCACCGTCAACGACTACCTCGCCCAGCGCGACTGCGACTGGATGGCCCCGATCTACCGCGGCCTGGGACTCACCGTCGGCGCCATTCAGTCGAACATGTCGAGCACGGAGCGCCACCCGAACTACGACTGCGACATCACCTACGGCACGAACAACGAGTTCGGCTTCGACTACCTGCGCGACAACATGAAAACGACCCTGTCGCGTCAGGTGCAGGGACCGCTGAACTTCGCCATTGTCGACGAGGTCGACTCCATTCTGATCGACGAGGCACGCACGCCGTTGATCATCTCCGGCTCGACGAAGCTCGAGGCGGGGCTCTACCGCGAAGCCGACCGCGTCGTCCGCGCCCTCGGAAAGCCCGACAAGGAGACGCTGGAAAACAAGTTTTTCAAGGTCGAGGAAAAGGACCACCGCGTCGACCTGACCGAGGAAGGCCAGGAAAGGGTCAGCGAGTTGCTCGGCATTGACAACATTTGGTCAGGCAGCAACATGCAGTGGCCGCACCTGATTGCCAACGCCCTCAAGTCTCACCACCTCTACAAGAAGGAGCAGCACTACACGATCAAGGACGGTGCCGTCGTGATTGTCGACGAGTTCACCGGCCGGATCATGGAAGGGCGGCGTTGGTCGGACGGGTTGCACCAGGCGGTCGAGGCCAAGGAGGAGCGGGACGGCGCCGGCGTGAAGATCAAGGAAGAGTCGGTGACCATGGCCTCGATCACGCTGCAAAACTACTTCCGCCTCTACTCGAAGCTCGCGGGGATGACCGGCACGGCAATGACCGAGGCTTCCGAGTTCGACAAGATCTACCGGCTCGGTGTCGTCAGCATTCCCACCAACCGCCCGCTGATTCGGCACCGTCACGACGACTTGATCTTCGGGACACACACCGAGAAGTATCAGGCGCTCGCCGACGAGATCGCCATGGTCTCGAGCATGGGGCGGCCGGTGCTCGTCGGCACGACGTCGATCGAGAAGTCCGAAGAACTTTCGAGTCTGCTCGACAAGAACGGCTTCAAGCTCGAGCAACAAACCCGTGCGCTCGGCGACTACAAGCGCCACTACGTCCTCAACGCCCGCGTCGGATACGAGAACCAGTACCGCGAGGCGGACATTGTCGCCCAGGCCGGCCGACGGCTCGTCCCGGAAAAGATCCGCGAGGACCTCGAGCAGTTGAGCCAGAACGCGGAGCGCTCGAGCCTCGACGCCGTTCTCAAGGGGGTGACCGAGCTCGGCCACCAATACAAGGCAAGCCCCGGCATGGTGATCATCGCGACGAACATGGCCGGCCGCGGTACCGACATCTTGCTCGGCGGCAACGCCGCCCACTTCTTTTACAACCAACTGCTCTCCGAGCAGGCGACGAACGAGCTCAAACACGAGCAGGCGCAAAAGAAGAAGGCCAAAAAGGGGGGCGACGACGGGGCGGTGGCCGTGGCCGTCGAGGACGAGGAGGAGGTCGGTAACCTTTTCAGCGAGATGCACGAGCTGCTCACGCAGGCCGACGCCCTCTCCTACCCCATGAAGGATCCGCGCACGCTGGAGAACCCCAAGGAGCGCGACGGCACACAGCGCGCGCTCGCCGAGGAGTTTCTCAATCTGCTGAAGCTCTCTCCGGACGCCTTCTCGCCGGAGATGCGTGACACCTACGGCGGGCTGTTCAAGGACTTGTTCGACCCGGACGAGTATGTGCGCTTCTTCGAGGACGCAAGCACCTGGACCGCAAAGCTCGGTGAGTTGCTGGAACGGACTCTTTCGCCGCGCACCGACTTTGTGCCGGCCAAGGCGCTCGTTGCCGACCTGATCCGTCTTAGCCTGCCCATTGATACGTACATCACGCGGAAGCTTGGGATCATGCGTGAGCACGCGATCAAGGAGGGGCGAGCCCGCGGCGACATTGACGAGGTGGTCGCCACACTCGGCAGTCCGGAGTGGCGGGCGCGGCTGCGCAAGGCGGAGGAGATGGCGCGCGACTGCCTTTTCAACCGTCTGCTCGTCTTGAGCCCGCAGTTCTTTCAGCGCAAGCCCTTGGGCCTGCTACCCACGCAGTCCGAAGAGGAGCGCACCGCACCGTATTGGTTCCGCTCGCATGAATCCGGCGGACTTCACATTGTCGGCACCGAGCGCCACGAGTCACGGCGCATTGACGACCAGCTCCGCGGCCGCTGCGGCCGCCAGGGCGACCCCGGCTCCTCGCAGTTCTTCCTCTGCCTCGAGGACGACTTGATGCGCATCTTCGCTGGCGAGTCCATGCGCAAGCTGCTCACCCGCTTCGGACTGCGCGACGGCAACCCCATCCAGCACCGCTGGGTCTCCAACTCCGTCGAGAAGGCGCAGCGCAAGGTGGAGACGCGCAACTTCGAGAAGCGCAAGAACCTGCTCGAGTACGACACGGTAATGGACCGGCAGCGCAAAACCATCTACACGCGCCGCCAATGCGCCCTCGAAGGCCTCACCGAAGAAACGAATCCGCTGCGCTTCCGCGCCCTGCGCATCCGTCGCTCCGCCCTCGAAGAACTCGGCGGTGAGGAGCACCTCGACTACGACACCTGGCACGAGTGGTGGATGCTGGATCAGCAGGACAACAAGCCGCTCGCCGAGGGGGACGAGTGGGTGCCGCTGCCGCCGAAGCTGCGCGAGGAGCACCTTTACCGCAACTCGCTCGAAATGATTCTCGGGCAGGTCA
>SKZP01000377.1 GCA_007127275.1 Planctomycetota bacterium | reverse complement strand
GACTTGGTGTTCGCTGACTGCGCGTTGCGTACAGCGGGATCCGAAGGATTGACCCACGGGCCGAAGCCCGAGGGCTTGCTTGTTTGTTTGCGTGCGCAACCTTTTCTGATGGAGCTGTAGATTGAGCTTGCCGGGTGCATCTGCGAAGCTGAATTCTGCAATGGGAGAAGGCGTTCGAGTCGCTTTTCGAGTCCTGCTGTCGACTTCCTCTGCTTCGACCAGTGAGCATTGCGTATGCCGTTTGACGTTGCTGCATTGAAGCCGCCGCCGTTGCCGGCGGATGAGCTTGAGGTGCGAGATGGGGCGCCGGTCACGTCTGCCGTTGAGGCATTGCGTGAGCCGGACGCTGCCGGGGCTCGGCTTGCGAGTGGCGGGCAACGCATGCGGATGGCGGCGGTTGCCGGGTTTGCGTTGCCGGCGTTCGTCGGCTCGGCGGCGTGGCTTGCCGGTGGCACGGACGGTGCGGGGCTTGGGCTGATGCACGTTGTGACAGCGACGGCGGCGGCGGGCGCGTCGGCGGCGCTCCTGCGACCGCTCGAGGCGTCGGCGGATCCGTGGACCCCGTCGGTTCGAGCGCCGTTTGCCGAGGCGGCGTTCTTGTTCGCTGCCGGTGTCGTCGTTGCGGCGATGTTTGCTGTGCAGGCGTGGCTTGCGCCGAGTGTGGGGATGTTGCTGCTTGCGCTCGGGGGCGTCGTGGCGGGCGTCGTGTTGAGCGCCCGCGGAATCCCTGGGGTGGCGGCGGTCGCGGCGGTTGCCGCTGTTCGCGAAGCGGCCGTACGACAACCGTGGCCGGCGACGAACTCCATGGACGAGGCCCTTGCTCGGCGCACGGCCGTGGCCGCCGCGGCACGGAGCGCCTTGGAAGCGCGCCGGCACACGGCGGACGTGGTTTCCCGCACGGTGCGCCCGTGGAGCGTCGTTGCCTTTGCTGCGCCGGCACTTCCCGTCGTTGTCCTGATTTTCGCCGGCGGCGAGAGTGCCGGGGGCGCTGGCGGGGTGACGGCTCCGGCGCTGTTGAGTCTCGTGCTTGCGTGGAATCTTATGGCCGCGGTGGCCGTCGCGCTGGGCCTGCGTCGCAGGGAGCGTCCCTCGCGAGGCGTCGCCGTGGCCGCCGCGGCGTTGTGCGCGGGTCTCGGCTTCGGTCTGCTGTGGCTCGGCGTGGTCGGGCACGCAGGGTGGCTTGCCGTTCTGCTGCTGTCGCTCGGTCAGGCGGGCCTTGCGGCGGTTCTCGTCTGGCTGACGTTGCGCATACACGCGCTGTGGTGTGGTGAACCGCCGCTCCCCGGTCTCACCCATCTCGTTGATGCGCTCGGGCATCGCGACGAACGCGTGCGTCACACCGCCCACATCACCCTGCGCACGCTCACGGGCGCCGACGTGGCGGAGTCGCCACGCGCCTGGCGCACATGGCTACAAGACGCCCTCGAACGCACGGGCAAGCTCCCTCGCCCGACCCACCCCGTAAGCATCCATGAAGTGCCGCCGCTCGGGTAGCGTGACGCGCCAACCGCACACAACGAAGCGAAAGCACACCCCTGCCGAAGGGTGCCCTGGCTGTTGTAGGCCCGCACGAATACGGCGCTTCCCCTCGAAGTCTCGGCCTCCGCACCCGCGCCGTGCGCAACAATTGAATCAAGCAGGGAACAGCAGCGCCCCACCCGACGACAACAAAGTACCGTCGAGCGCGAAGCTCAGGCTCGGAAGCAATTGCCTGTCAGCTCCTTTGATCCGGAAAGGCAACTCCGTCCAACCTGCCTTTCCGCAGCGAGGTCCGGAGGCACGCCCTACCGCAGCCGGGCGAGCGCGACGACAGCCGCGGCTCACGTTCGACGTCGAATAAACCAGCGGGGCCGCTGTCAAGCCGTTGATGCGCTGGCCTCTGCGTGGCCGCCCTCGCGCGCATCCGAGGAATCCGGGCGCCTCTCGAGCATGCCCAGAAAGCTCGTGTAGAAATCCCCGTGCGCGTCGTGCGGACCCGGGGCCGCTTCGGGGTGAAACTGCACGGCAATCAGCGGCAACTCGCGGTGGCGCAGCCCCTCGGCAGTGCCGTCGTGCAGGCTGATGTGGGTGAGTTCGAGGCCAGCGCGATCGAGGCTGTCGCGGCGCACGGCGAAGCCGTGGTTCTGGCTCGTTACGTAGGTGCGCTTCGTTGCGAGTTCGAGCACGGGGTGGTTGCTGCCGCGGTGGCCGAAACTGAGCTTGTGCGTCTCGGCGCCACAGGCGAGCGCGGCAAGCTGAAAGCCCATGCAGATGCCCCCGACGGGGACGCGCCCGAGCAGCGCGCGAATTTGCTCCACGGCGAAGGTGTTGGCCGCGGGGTCGCCGGGGCCGTTGCTGAGCAGCACGCCGTCGGGCTCGAGCGCAAGGATTCGCTCGGCACTCGTCCGTGCGGGGACCACGGTGACGCGGCAGCCGCGTGCAAGCAGGTGACGCACAATGCTCCACTTGGCGCCGTAGTCGGCGAGCACAATGTGCGGCGCAGACCCCGCACTGGAATCTTCTCGTTGCCGCAGCGAAACAAGCGCGGCGTCGTAGTAAGGCGTCCACGTTTCGAGCACGAGTTCGGCGGCCTCGGCGCACCACGGTTCGGGGACGCTTACGGCCGTGGTGAAGTCCTGGCCGACGACGCCGACGGCGGCACGCGCCTCGGCGAGCAACTCGGCGTCGCTTGCGCGCTCGTCGCTGCAAAGGACGCCGCGCATGTCGCCGCGCACCCGCAAGTGCCGGGTCAGCGCCCGCGTGTCCACGCCTTCGACGGCGACGACACCCGCCTCGGCAAGCGCCGCCGGCAGCGAGCGAGCGCCGCAGCGCCACGAACTCGGCGTGTGCGTCAGTCGGCGCGCGACGAAGCCGGCGACTTGAATGCCGTTCGACTCATTGTCGCCGGGTACCCAGCCGGTCACCCCCACCTCGGCGGTGGTCAGCGTGACAATCTGGCCGTGGAAGGAGGGGTCGGTCAGCACCTCCTGGTAGCCGGTCATCGCCGTCGAAAAGACCACCTCGCCGCTGGTCGAGCCGAGTGCGCCTGCGGCGCGGCCGCGAAAGCAGGTGCCGTCTTCAAGCACGAGCCGCGCAGGCTGCGGCGTCGAGGGCGTGGCGGACACGTCGGTCATTGCTGTCGTAGCCCCATCAGTCCCACTCGAACGAGCCCTTGGCCCACTCGTAGATCAAGCCGAGCGCGAGCAGCACCACGAAGATGCCCATGGCGAGGACCGCTTCGGGACCAATTCGCTTAAAGACGCTCGCCCACGGAATGATGAAGGCGAGTTCGATGTCGAACAACAAAAAGGTTACCGCGACGAGGTAGTATTGGACGTGGAAGGGCTTGCGCACGTCGTCAATGATGGGCATGCCGCACTCATACGGCTCGAGTTTTCCTTTGCGCCGGCGGTGCGGCCCGAGCAACGCCGAAACGGCCAGCAGCCCGACCGCAATGATCAGCGCAAGGAAGGTGAACAAGATAATGGCAAAGGCCGGCGACATCATGGCAGAAGTGCCCTACCCGTTCGGGGGATACGGAACGGAACGCGTACCAGCGGTCGTGAGCAGCGGTATCCTAGGACCGCCCTCGTGGCAATGCAAGCCACATCCCACTTCGACCTCCCGCGCTCGTTGCGGGCCAGACCAAGCCCAGCGGCGAAGCGGGCGAAGCCCGTGGACTTGGACCAGCACCGCTTCAATCGTAGCTTGACCGCCATGCGCGACGGCAAACATGCGCGCTCGGCCGCCGGCAAAGGCTCGCGTCCCCCGGCCCGGGATCCTTGCGCGAGAGCTTGGCGCGAGGCATCCCGAGGGCCGGTACCCGCGAGGCCGTGTGCTTCAGGTGCCCACTGGGGTGTGTTGCCGCGAAGAATCGTTTCGCAAGGTTTGCTCGCTCGCGACGCACCTTGTCGAAGGCGGCCTTGCGACCCGCGGCGAAGATTTCGTCGTGGCCGCGGGCGTACTTCAACGTGCCCGGTACGTGAATGTCCGGCTCGACGGGGTTGCCTTCGAGGTCGACGCGGTCGCGGGTATACCGGGCGCCGGGAACCATGGGGACGGTCAGCCGCGCCCCGTCGGGAAGCTCCGGAAAGTTTGCGCCAATGACTGCCCCGGTGGTGGGACGCCCGAGGAGCAAGCCGAGTCCGTCGCGCTGAAAGGCATGCGCGTAGACCTCCTTGGCGCTGCGCGCGTTGCCGTCAATCAGCGCGACGACGGGACGCCCCCAAAGGGGTGCCGCCGAGAGTCGCCGTCGCACGTGGGAGCCTTCCGGGTAGAACGGCGCAAGCAACTGGCGGATCACCGTGGGGGAGCCGCCGCTGCCGCGTAAAT
>SKZP01000702.1 GCA_007127275.1 Planctomycetota bacterium | reverse complement strand
GGCATCAAGTTCGAGCCGCCGCGCGTCCCGAACTCCCCCTTGTCCTCGAGCCACTCGGCGTCCTCTTCGCCGGGAATCAGGCGAACCCACTCGGCGGCGTTTCCGGCAAGGTCGCGGATGCGAAACGCGCTCTCGTCCTCGGTGTGGCCGCCCACGGGGCGCAGGCGCCCGCGGGTCTCGCCGTCGTGGAATCCTCCGTCGTTCCACCCGTTGCCCCACGGAAAACGACGGCCGCTGGCCAAGCGCTCGGCGGGCGTGTGCCGGGCGACGAGTTCCCACTCCGCCTCGGTCGGCAGCCGGAACGCGGGGCGATGGCCCTCGATGGGCTCGGCCGTCTCGGTCAGCCAGGCCGCATACGCCTGCGCCTCGTAGGCGCTAATGCCGACGACAGGATGATTGTCCGTGGCGCGCTGGCTCTCCCAGTCGAGGGGTTGCCGCTCTTGGGGCGAATGCTCGCCAAGCCAACGCCAACCCTCCGCGCTCCAAAAGTCGCGGTTCTCGTAGCCACCGGCGTCGAGGAAACTCGCGTACTCGGCGACGGTGACCTCGTGCACCGCGATGTAGAAGGAGTCGAGCGTGAGCCGCCGGGGCGGATTGCGCTCGGCGCGGATGCTGCTGCCCAAAACGACCTCGCCGCCGGAGAGGTAGACGTAGCCTCGCGGCGTGAACTCGCGGGCGACCAACTCGTCGTGAAGTTCCCGCGCCTGCTCGGCGTGACGCGTCCCCGGCGCATATTCGAACAGCGCGTCGAGCAGGTTCCGCGCCTCGTCGAGGGCTTGCGGGTCCGGGTCGTCGAGCTTGGCGCGCGCCTCGGCGAGCAAGGTGCGGCCGGCGTCCTCCCTTAACGCGGAAACCCGGCGTTCGAGGTCGTCATGGTGGCGCGGGGTGGTGATGTGGCTCTCGGCGTTTTCGAAAGCCTCGAGCGCGAGTTCCCAATTGCGGTCCTCTTGATACGACTCGGCTTGTTGCAGGAAGTGACTGAACTGCACGCGCTGCTTTTCCTCGCGCAACTCCGGCGTTTCATTCGTGGCCAGAAGATCCTCGTATACATCGAGGGCCTCACGATATTGCTCATTGGCCGCCAAGTTCCTGGCCCGTTCCAGGTCCGCGACGAACTCTTCGGCCGTTTGCAGCGCATCCCGCAAGTCCCGCTTTAGCTTGTTCTTCGCCGTGACGAGGTCTTCCTGTTCTTGCGCAACGAGTGCCTCGACTTGGCTAAGCCAAGCCTCCACGATCGTCAATTCGCGGTTGCGCAGGGCGAGCCGGCCGAGCCCAATCAGGGTATACACCTTGGCGGCGTGGGCGGCTTCGCGGCGCTCGCCCACGGCGGCGGTCATTTCTCCAATTTGCTCCTCCATTTCGCGAAGCGCCTGCTCGAGTTGGGTGAAACCTTCCACGGCCCGGTCAAGGTCGATCAATGCCTGCGTGTAGTGCGAGAACGCCTCGGCGTGCGCCGCTTCGCGCTCCTCGGTGGTGTCGAACTCGGTGTCGAGTCGTTGTTGTCCCGCATCGTAGGCTAGTTGACCGCGTTCGTGGTGTTGCTCGGCGAGGCGAATGCGCTGGGCGAGCTCGAGTTCGCGTTGCCACTGGGCCTGCGTTTCGCTTTGCCGCGCAGCAATGCGGGTGGCCGCCTGCTGGATGGGCTCGCTGTGCGAATCCTCGAGACGCGCCTGCACAATCAGTTGCTCCGCCTGACGAAAGAGGTCGAAGTCCGGTTCGAGTCGCGGCTCGCCTTGCGCGGAAAGACCGTCGGTGTACAGCTTCACACGTGCCTCTTCATAACGGTCGTTCGCTCGCTTCAGCGTGTCGAGGGCTTCGACTCGCAGGTTCTCGCCACGCCGACGAGCCTGCCGCTGCTCCTCCGCTATGCGCTCCGCGTCGCGAAACTCCGCCCGCCGCTCCTCGAGCATGGCGTTGAGCGCCTCGAGGCGGCTTTGCGCACGCGAGGCCCCTTCAATGGCCCGGCGGTTCGACTCGACGAGCACGAGCACTTCGTTGAATCTATTGTGGGCGGTTTCGTAGAGGGTGCGCGCCTGCTCGTACTTCTCGTCGACCCGCGCAAAGTCGGGCTCGTCGCGCGCCGTGGCAACCAACTCCTCGGCGGTGGCGAACGCCTCGTCCGCCTCGCCGCGTACTTCCTCGGCATTCTCGTACGCACCCTCCGCCTGCTCCAGTCGCTGCTCAATTTGCTTCTCGCGCTCCGCGCGTTCCTCCGCGTCCCGCTGCCACTGCAGCGCAAGCACCACGCCGACGGAGACGAGGGCTACGAGAATGGCCGCCGCCGTACCGACGACGCGCCCCTTGTTGCGCTTCACCCACTTCCAGGCCAGTGCGGTCGGCGAGTAGCTCACCGCGCTCAGCGCATGCCCCTCGATGAACGCGCGCACGTCCGCCTGCAACTCGGCGACACTCTGGTAGCGCCGTTTCTGCTCGAGCGCCATCGCCTTGAGCACGAGCGCCTCGAGTTCCTGCGGGATCTTGCGCTCCGGCGCACGTTGCGTCGGCGCCACCAGCTCGCCGTTGATCACTTTGACCAGCGTTTCATACGGCGACTTGCCGGTGAACGGCACCTGCAGGGTAAGAATCTGGTAGAGGATTGCGCCGAGGCTGTAGATGTCGCTGCGGTGGTCGATGTTCTCGACCTCGCCGCGTGCCTGCTCCGGCGGCATAAAGGCTGGCGTGCCGAGAATGGTGCCGTCCATGGTTTTGACGACCTCAGCCTGGGATCCGCCGCGCACCTGGGAGCCGACCGAGCCCTCGTCGAAGTCGATCTTGACCGCCGAGGCGGACCAGTCCTCTTTGACGCCGCGCACCTTGGCAAGGCCCCAGTCCATGACGAGCACTTCGCCGTACTCGCCGACCATGACGTTCTCCGGCTTCATGTCACGGTGCACGACCCCTTTGGAGTGCGCGAATCCGACGCCGTCGCAGATCTTCAAAAAGATCTCCAAGAGGTCGGTCAGCGAGTAATCCGGAATGCTCGGATTCTTGCCTTGCTTGTTCGGGTGGGCCCGCAGGCGCAACTCCTTCAAGATGGCCTGCAGCGACTGGCCGCGCACGTACTTCATCGTGAAGTAGACGCGACCGTCGGGGGCGGTGCCGAGCTCGTGCACGGGCACAATGTTCGGGTGCTCGAGCTGCCCGGTGACCTGCGCTTCGATGAGAAACTTTTCGACTTGCGCGGTGCGGGCATCCGAGCCGGCGAGCAGGAGCTTCAATGCAATGGTGCGGTTGAGATCGGCGTCGCGTGCCTCAATCACCTCCCCCATGCCGCCTTTGCCGATGCGCCCCAGCACCGAATAGCGACCGAAGCGCTCGCGACTCTTTTTGGGAGAGCGGTCGAGGGAAACGAGGTTGTCGAACCCCATCTTCGTCGGAATGCCCGCCTGGCTCGACGAGGGAGTTCGCGGTGGTGGCGGCGGCGAACTTGCCGCGGAGGCGTGCGACTCGGAGTGCGAACGATCCGACGGAGCAGCAACGGTTGGCTCCACCTCGTCGTCGTCGTCGTCGCGCGACGGCCACCGCGTACCGGGGGGCACCGCCCCGTCGGGCAACTCGAACAGCGACTCCGCGTTGGTGGGGACAAAGTCCTGCACGGGGGGGGGCTCGGGTGATGGCGGCTCCGCATCGTCGGCGAAGGGGTCGGGCAACGCCGCCATGTCCGCCGCGCCGTCCTCGGCCGGTCCCGCGCTGTCCATGAACCCCGTCGAATCCGCCTCCGCCGCCGTGCGACTCGCCGCGACCGAGGCCATCTTCGCCCACTCGGCAAGGCCATCCTCGGTGCGCCACGCCTCAAGCGCCGGGTCCACGCGGAGCGAGCCGACGACGTCGACGCCCTCCCCCTCCGTCTCGAGGCGGTGCAGGGCCTGGGCAATCCGTATGGCCGCCGTTTCCCACGCCGCCGCCTCCTCGCCGAGCAACTGGCGCTGCTGCCCCTCACTCAGCAAGCCTTCGTCGACGAGAAATGCGAGGAAGTCGTGCGGATGCGACGAGGCAACCCCGGCGCGTTCATACGAGCTCCACGCCGAGTGCAATGTCCCCGCACCGAGCCAACCGCGAACGACGAGGGCCTCGCCGAAATGCGACAAGGAAGCGCGTGCTTGTTCCATGAGTGAAGGTGCGGCTAGGACGTTGAACGAGGCGTCGTATCCCTTTGCCGTCGCTCCCCGACAGAAAAATGCCGGACCGTGAACTGGAGTGCAGCGAAGTCGACGCTTCCATCATACTTCATGGGATGCGGACGGTGGACCGCCGAGTTCGACAAACTACCTACCCGGATCTGTGGGCAAGCCAATGAGTAAGGAGACGGTGG
>SKZP01000431.1 GCA_007127275.1 Planctomycetota bacterium | reverse complement strand
GGCAACTTGGCTTGAGAGCAGCCGCTGAAGTTGCACGCGCAGATCCAGTACCAGCGGAAACCGTTGGCTCGGTTTCTTTGCCCAGGCGCGTTGCAAAACCGCCTTGATCTTCGGCGAGACGTCCTCCGGCAGCCGTGGACTCGCATGCTGAATCTTCGTGGCGAGCTCGACGACGTTTTTCGCTTCATACGCCGCGTGACCGGTCAGTGCCGTACCGATCAGCAGCGCGACGGCGTATTGGTCGGAGCGCTCATTGTATTCGCCGTGGTCAATTTGCTCCGGCGGGCGGTAGATCGACTCCTCGTTCACGGCAATCTGCGACAGGGAGGCGCCGCCGGCTTGCTGCTTTGCCGAGAAGAGGCCGCCGAGGATCACCCGGTCCTCGGAGGGCTCGCTCCCTTGCTGGAAGTGCACCGTGGAAGGAAGCAGGTTACGGTGCAGCCCGTAGCGGTTGAAGTTGTGCACCGCCGAGCACAGCGCAACCCCGAAGCGCAGTGCCGTGCCGGTCAACATCGGCGTATGAAACTCAATCACTTGCTGCGCCAGCGTCGGCACCTCGACGAGTTCGCGCAACATCACCACGCTCCACGAGCGCTCCGTCTGCAGCAGTTGCACGTCGTAAACGGCCGGCGTGACCGCGGCGAGCTTCTTCATCTCCGCCTGCTTGGCCTTGAGCACCTGCAGGCGCTGGGCCATCTGCGCGGCTTGCTCCTGGGCGTGTGGATACTCGAGCGGAAACTCCTGATACTCGGCAATCTGCACGTTCCCGTCGGGAGCCTGTAAGCGGTGAGTCGCGTAGCCGCGCTCGTCGGTGTCGGTGCCGCGAAGGTAGGCGTGCTCCGGAAAGACGCGCATGAAGTAGGCGTGCCAATGCGAGGCAGGTTCAATGGTGAAGACGCTCAAGCCGATCTGCACGCGGTCTCCCAGCGCAAGCAGCGACTCGCGCACACCAGTATCCGGCGAGGGCTGCGGCTGGTTGACCCACAGGGGGTTGCGCACCTTTTCGTGTGCGAGGCGCATTACGACGTTGCCGTTGTCGTCACGTTCAATGACGGCGTGCGGATGACTCAAGTATTGGTCGCGCACGAAGAGGCAGGGCTTGCCTTCGTACTCACTGAGATGGCAGTCGGCGGGTGCGTCGGCAATGCGCGGAAAGCGGCTGATCACGACCCCGCCGACACGCAGGTCGACGGGTACCGGCTCGCCAAGCGCGGCCATGGGCCCGCCGACCGGATTCAGCGTGAACGTGAACGGTGTCGCGCTCATCCAACGCTCCTCGAAATTTCCTGGTACCCGCACGCACAACAACCGCGGTGCGTCCCAGGCGGTGGCCGCCAGAGGCGGCAGGGACGAACGCAGCGCACCGCGCACCCGCTCACGCAAGCGCCTCCACGAACCTCTATCCTTGCACCCCTCTACCCGCAGGTGCAAGGGGAAAGGCCGGGCAATCCCTTGCACGCGCCATCCCAAACACGACCGTTCGCCGAAGCTCTACCCGACGTCGCGTTCAAATGCCGAGGTCGAGTTCGGGGCCGCCGGCGGCGACGACCGTATTGCGGATTAGTGTCGTCGTCGTCAGTGGTCCGACGCCGCCGGGGACAGGGGTGATAGCGCTTGCAATCTCACGGATGGGCTCGAACTCGCAATCACCGACAATCTTCGTTTTCGTTACTCCCGTCGCGGTGTCGACGACGGGAATGCCGTCGGCGCTCAACTCCGGCACCTCGGAGAAGCCGACGTCGATGACTACTGCGCCGGGCTTGACCATCTCCGCGGTAATCAATCCCGGCTTGCCCGTCGCCGAGATCAGGATGTCGGCGCGACGCGTGTGTTCGGCGAGTTCCACCGTGCCGTGGTGGCAAACCTGCACAGTGGCGAGGCGGTCGAGCAGCATAAGTGCGAGCGGCTTGCCGACGATCTCACTGTGCCCGACGACGCAGACCTCCGCCCCTTCGAGCTCCGTGCCGGTTTCGCCGAGCAATTCGAGCACTGCCGCGGGGGTGCACGGCGGCATGCGCCGGCTGCCCATCACCACGCGGCCGAGGTTCTCGGGGCTGACCCCCTCGACGTCCTTTTGCGGCGCAATCTCCCCTTGTACCTCGCGGCCGTCAATGTGCTCCGGTACGGGCATCTGCAGTATGATGCCGGTGTTCGACCGGTTCTCGTTGAGCGTGCGAATGTATTCAATCACCTCTTCCTGCGACATCTCCGCGTCGAGGTGCCAGCGCGAAAATTTCAACCCGACCTTGCGGCAGGCGCGCTGCTGGTTACGCACGTAGATGGCGCTGACGGCGTCGTCGCCAATCTGCACCGAGGCGAGGTGCGGCGTCTTCTCGCCACGCTTGGCCATGTCGGCGACAATCCGCGTAAGCTCCTGACGCATATTGCGCGCCAAGGCTCGACCGTCGAGCAATTGAGCAGGCATCCGGCACACCCCCGGCTACCGAGGCGCCAGGACCGGCTTCCGAATGTGAGAGACTGCGCTCGACTGTCCGGCATGGTCGCCGGCTTCGCTGCCGGAGGTGATTCGTCACGCCTGCGGGCTCGCCTTCATCAGTCTTCGCACGTCACGCTCTAGATTCGGAAGTCGTTCCCGTTCCTCGAAACAGCAATGTGGACGACGAGTGCGGCCACACCCACGAAACCGTACCGCGTGGGGTGGCGGTTCGCTGGCATACCGCATGCGCCGTCGCGACTCAAGCGTTTGTACCCGCTTTCTCGCGCTCCCGGATCAATTCGGGGCGGCCGAACAGCCAGACTGCCGCGACGCACAACCCTGCCGTGACGAGGTGCATGGCAATCAGCACCGCAACGAGTTCTCCCGGCGCATTCCGCAAGGTCGCCGGCGGAAAAATGGACACGACAAGTACCGCGGCGGCGAGAAAGGTAAAGTTGCGCGCCGGGTGTCGGGTCAAACGGGCGAGGGCGACGTAGGCGCCAATGGCGGTGACAACGGCGACGAGCGTGGCAACGATCACTTCCACCTCGGTGATGGGACGGCCGTGCGGCCGGGTCACCGGCTCGAACCACCCCGCGGCGTTCGCGAGCACGTAAAGCATCAAATTCGCAAGCAGCGCCACGGGTGCGCAGAGCCCCGCAATCTTGCCGACGGCTCGCCAGGGGACTCGCGTCGTGCTGCCGCGGCTCGGCGCCGTGGCGCCGGTCGTCGTGGCGGGCGTGCCGCTGCTGCCGACGGAACGGGTTGCCATCGCGTGGGACTCCCACGAAGTCGGTGTGAAGCAAGGAAGCCGTGCAAACACGGCGACGCCGTCAACGGGTACAATCACTCACACCAAAATATGCCTTCGTATTCGCTCGCGTAGCCGTGCATCTCTAGTTCATGAAACGTGGCGGCCACGCCCACGGACTTCGCCCGCTTCGCCCGTGGGTCGAAACGCCCGTAACGGGTGCGAGCCACAGGCTAGTGTTGTGTCATGGCCAATCTCGGGTCGAGCGACTGCGCTCGACTTTGCTTTGTTGTCGTCGGGGCGCTGCTCTACGTGCCAAATGGCACGCCTGCGCTTTTCACCTTCCTTCGCCTCGCACTGTCTTCGCTCGTCATGCTCGACTCGAAGATGTAGCCATGACACAACACAGCCCGTGGGCGCGAATCAACCGCCGTTCCACCAATTGGTGGTGCCCGGGGCCCGTAGGGGGCGACGGCGGCGGCTCGGCCCGCATTTGTCGGGGGCCTTCGGTGCATTGCCCCGAGTGTGCGACGTGGCAAGATGGGCCGCGGCGAATGTGGAATCCCGTGGAAGGGAAGAAGTGCACAACATGGAAAGCCGTCCGAAGGAAGCCATTGCCGTCGAGTCGTGGCCCTACGTAGGCGGGATGCCGCCGTTTCTCGACGACCGCGTGCGAGAAGCGACGCGGGTGCAGGTGCGGTACTGGCGACTCGAGGCGAAGCCACGCGAGTTGTTCGCCGACGTCTACTTCGGCAAAGGCGCGACGGGCCCGCCGGGGCATGTTCACGGCGGCGCAATGGCCGCGTTGCTCGACGAGGTGATGGCGCTCAACCACTTTGTCGCCGGGGTGCCGGCGGTCGCCGCATCCCTCTCCACGCAATTCGAACACATGTTGCCGGTGGAGAGCGCCGCAGTGGCGCACGCCTGGATTGCGCAAATGGAGGGTCGGCGCATTCTCGCCGCCGCCGTCCTGGCGGAGAGCCTTGCGGACAACGCGGTGGTCTACAGCCGCGCCGAGGCCGCCTACGTCGAACTCGACGAAAAGCGCGCCGCGAACCTCAAGTCGCTCGGGTACGAAGGTTAAACCCCGTCGCGTTTGGGATTCGTAGTTTTCCAAGCCCACGGGCTGCG
>SKZP01000383.1 GCA_007127275.1 Planctomycetota bacterium | reverse complement strand
GAAAGTGTTGCGAGCCATGCCGGACGTAGACTACGACGGCACCCGCGCCACGCTGACGGGAAGCGGCTAACCCGCCCGCGCATTGAGATCCGTAACTTCAAGCCCACGGGCCACGACCCGTGGGCTTGCGCATGTGCGTCTGCAACGACTTCTGATGCCGCTGTAAGGCGTCGGCGGCTTCAACCGCTCTTCAGTCGTTCTCGGAGAGGCGCGCCGCGGCGGCTTCGACGGCACGGTAGGCCTCCCCTTGGAGGACGAGGGAGCGTGACTCGGCGGAGTCGTTGCGCCAGCGGGCCAAGGCCTCGGCCACGGAGTCGCCGAGTGCCTCGAGTCCTTGCAGATTGAGCCACCGCGGGCCCGGCTCGCCGTAGCCCCATTGGGCCAACGCCTTGCCGGCCTGCTCTTCAAGCGTCGTCAACCCGTTGAGCAAGAGGTGACGCGTCGACGGCTCGTCCGCCCCCCACGCGGCCAGCGCCTCGGCGGTCTCCGCCTCCAGCTCGCTCACGCCGTCAAGCGAAAGGGTGCGCGCGGCCATCCCCGAGTCGCGCCCCCATCTCGCGAGGTGTGCCGTTGCCTGCGTCGTCAACGAGGCGAGGCCGTTGAGCGAAAGCGAGCGCGCCCCTTCGACGCCCGCGCCCCACTCGGCGAGCGCCTCGGCGAGATTCGCCTCCAGTGTGGTGAGTCCGTCGAGATTGAGCGCACGCGACATCTCGTCCTCGGCGCCCCAGCGTGCGAGGCGGCTGGCAGCGTCGACGTCGAGGGTGCGCACCGCTTCGAGGTAGAGATGTCGCGCCTCGGGATCACCGCTGCCCCACGTCGCCAGGTGTGCGGCCGCTTCGGCGTCGAGACTGCGGACGTCGGTGAAGGCGAGCGAGCGCCAGTGTTCGTCACCGCGGCCGAAGCTCGCCAACTCCTTCGCCGCCTGTGCGTCGAGGGTACGCATGCGGTCGAAGCTCAGCGAACGTTGGCTGGCAGCGCGCCGACCCCACCGCGCCAGCGCAGCGGCCGCGCCGACATCCAGCGAGTCGAGCGTCAGGTAGAGGTAGCGGTTTGCCGACTCCTGCTCCCCCCAACCGGCGAGCGCCGTGGCAGTTCCTTCGCTCAGCGTTGAGCGGACACCGAGCGAGAGGGAGCGCCAGCGGCCGTCGTGGCGTCCGAAACGGGCCAGGCCGGCGGCCGACTCGGCATCCAAGTCGCGCACCCCTTCGAGGTGCAAGAGGCGTCCTTCCGGGTCGCCGCCGCCCCAGCGGGCGAGCTGTTCGGCGACCACCGGGGAAAGCCGTTCCACCCCGTTGAGGTAGAGCCAGCGCACATCCGGATCCCCGTTGCCCCACTGCGCCATTTGCTCGGCGACGTCTAAGTCGAGCTCTTGCACCCCGTTGAGCGAGAGCCAGCGCCACCCGTAGCCACTGCCCCACGTGGCCAGCGCCCCGGCCACCTCCTCGTCGAGTGCCGCGAGACCGTCGAGGTTGAGCACGGCACCGCCGAACTCGGCCAATGCCGCGGCCGCGTCGGCGTCCAGCGTATCGAGGTCCGGCAACAAAAGCCCGCGGTGGCCGGACTCGGCAAGCGCCTCCGCCTCCGCCGGGCGTAACGTCCGTACGCCCAGCAACACCAGCGAGTCCGCCGGCACTTCGTCGACTCGCAGCCGCAGGCCTTGATACACGACCGTCTCATCGGCCCGTTCGACGCGGCTCCTCCGTGAACGCGCCTCGAACTCGGCAAGCAACCGTGCGCCGTTGTCGTTGTCCTCGACGCCGTTGCCGTCGTTGCCGCTGCCGTTTCCGTTGTCGGCGTCGGTTGTGCCGTTGTGGCTGTCGGCTTCGCTCACCGGCTGCGCGGCGACCTCGGATGAGGGGAGCAGGTCGAAGCTACCGAGAACCGACGCGCTGCCGACGGCTAGAAACCAAAGAGGCGCGAGGCGAACACATACGTGAACCATGATGGAATGCGGGAGAAAGCGGCGCGGAGCAAGGAGAACCGAACTCATTCTAGCGCTGCTGCAAGCGAAGCGTCAATTTTCCCCTGCGGGGCGAAACGAAGCGACCCCGAGCCGACATCTCGGATTGGCTCGGGGTGCTTGCAATCGTGACAACGACGACGGAACCGTGAATGCGGAGGGAGCTCGCTATTCGTCTCCCTCTTCCTCGACGTCGTCGTCCGGTTCGCGCTCTGCGTCCTCGACGTCGTTCGGGGACTCCTCGGGCTCTCCCTCTCCGGGCTCGTCCGGGGCATCCTCCGGCTCACCCGGTTCGTCCGGGGCATCTTCCGGCTCCTCGTCGTCCTCCTCCTCTTCCTCGGCCAACTCGTCAAGTCGTTCTTGAATCGCGTCTCGCAACTGTTGCGCGGAGTAGCGTGGCTCCATTTGCGTACGCGTGGCGGTCTCGTGCTGCCTGTATTGCGTGGCGTCGGCGAGCGTGTAGCCGACGAACAAGGCGACGAAGAACAGCGTACCGAGGAAGACGACCGCGTTGAACGGCCGATCCCACACGAGGTGCATGAAGAACAGCACGACGAGCACGCCCTTGGTCGTCGCAAACAGCATCGCCAGATAGAAGGCGAAGCGGCTCGCGTCGGCGGCACTCATCGGATAGAAGTTTTCGCTGACGAAGATGCGCGCCTGCTCCTTCACGAACGGGTGCGCGAAAAACACCGTCAGGAAGGTGAGGAATACGAGCGCCAGAAACACCGCCCAGAGAATCCACAACGGCGTGGCATGGGCATGATGCTCGTCGACGTGCCCTTGCCCCGGGTCGTGCAGGTCGTCTTGTGGCTTGTAATCAACCATGACAGCGGCCTTTCACACACTTCGTTTCGATTCGTTCCGACCTCGCCCGGGTCAGTCGACGAGATACAACAACGGGAAGAGGAAGATCCAAATCAGGTCGACAAGGTGCCAGTAGAGCCCGCCCACGTCGATCGGCGAGTAGTAGTGCGAGCCGAACTTGCCGAGCAGGGTGAGCACGAAGAGCAGGGCGAGCACGATCATGCCGATGATCACGTGAATCGCGTGCAGTCCGGTCATCGAGTAGTAGATGCCGAAGAAGATGTGCACGTTCTGCGGCGGCGCCTCGCGAACATGATCCGGCATCTCGAAGGTCATCTGGAACTCGACGGTCTCCTCGAGCATATCGGGGCGCGCCTGGCGCTGTCCTTCCGGCGGACGAATGAGGCTTGTGGCGCTGGCGCCGGGAAGTTCCGCCTCGAGGTCCGGCGCGGGCATCAAGTCGGCGAGCCGGTCGCGCATCTCTTCGAGCTCTTCCTGCGTGTAGCCCTCGAGGCCGTCCTCTTGCACCTGCGCGATCGCGGCGAGCACCTCGTCGTCGAGCACGAAGTCGCGTGGCGCCTCGTCGACCTCGTCTCCCTTTTTGTCGCCGATGTAGTAGTCCACCCCCCAGACGTCGGACTTCTCGAACTTCTCCGAGTACTCGACCGCCTTGACGACGAGGAAGCCGACGGCGCAAAGGAAGGTGATCGCCAGCAACATGGCGGTGGCGCGCATGTTGCCCAATGCGGCGGTGCGCACCGCCCACGCCATCGTCAGCGAGCTGAACAGGAGGATCAGCGTGTTCAACGCCCCCAAGCGCCAATCGAGCAGATAGTGCGCGTAGTAGAAGATCTCCGGATTCAGCGAGCGGTAGACCGCATAGGCGCAAAACAGCCCCGAGAAAAGCAGCACTTCCGTGGCGAGGAACAGCCACATTCCGAGCTTGTCGGAATCGGACTGCTGCTCGGCACTCTCAAAGTGGTGCGCCACGTGGGCGGGATGGTCATGGTGCGCGTCAGACATCGTGGGTACTAGTGGCTAGTGGCTAGTGGCTAGTGACTGGTCGCTTGTGAGGAAGGTCCCGGCACGTCGCGCGGGGTTACGACTCGGTCGATTCCTTGCCTTCGCTCGAGGCGTTCGCTTCGATTTCGCGGCGGTGCACAAAGCCCTCGATGCTCGGGTCGTACCCCAGCTCGTGGTAGTTGTAGGGGTCTCCCACCGTCGGTGGTTCTTCGAAGTTGTGCGGGTGCGGCGGCGAGGAGCAGTGCCAGTCCAGCGAGTTGCCGCCCCACGGATTCGCCGGCGCACGCCGCCCGGTGAAGAGCGAGTAGACGAGGTAGCCGACGGTGAAGGCGAAGCCGATGCCGAAGATCCAAGAGCCGATCGTCGAGGCGAAGTGGTAGGGGGTGAACACTTCCGCATACTCCCAGTAGCGGCGCGGCATGCCGTGAGAGCCCATCACGAACTGCGGCAGGAAGGTCATGTTGAAGCCGAGGAAGACGAGCAAGGCACCGATGCGCCCGCAGGTCTCGTTGTACATCCGCCCCGTGATCTTCGGCCACCAG
>SKZP01000044.1 GCA_007127275.1 Planctomycetota bacterium | reverse complement strand
GTAGGCTAGCGGTTGCCAGAATTCGCCGCCGCCGCCCCAGCCTTGAGCCAGGGGGATGAGGCCGCCGGCGGTGGTGACGGTGGTGACGAAGACCGGGCGCAGGCGGGTCTTGGCGGCGCTGATCACGACTTCGCGCCAGGGCAGGTCCGGTTCGTCGCGGCGGCGGTGGCGGATGCAGTTGACCATGACGATGGCGTCGTTGACGACAATGCCGGTGAGGGCGACGATGCCGAGGAAGCTGAGCGTGTTGAAGGTGTTGCCGGTGACGAGCAGGCCGACGATCACGCCGACGAAGCCCAGCGGCACGGTCATCAGGATCAGCAGCGGCAGGCGCAGCGAGTTGAAGTAGATGACCAGCACGAAGCAGACGCAGACGAGGCCGATGATCAGCAGTGTAAAGAGCTCCGCAAAGGTGCGGTCGCGCTCCTCGGTTTCCCCTTCGAGTTGCAGGCCGATGCGGCCGCGGCCCTCGCCGACCCAGTAGACGCCGAGTTGTTCAAGCCGGTCGCTGTCGGCGACGAGTCGCTCGATTTCGCGTTGCACGTCGTAGAGCCGCGCGCCCTGGGCGAGTTCGCTGCGCACGACGACGGTGCGCTGGCCGTTGCGGCGGACAAGGCGGTGCGCCCCGCTGCCAAGCTCGAGGCTCGCCACGTCGGAAAGCGGCACGAGACCGCCGTGGATGCTGCGCACGGGGACCATGCGCAGGGCTTGCGCGGAGTCGGTGAGCGCCGGCTCGGCCTCGACGCGGATCTCGGCGTCCTCGTCTCCCATGGGCCAGCGGCCGGCGCGCACGCCGTGCAGCGTCGCTTGTGCCACGTGGGCCGCTTGCGCCGCACTGACGCCGAGTTCCTCGGCGCGGTCGCGGTCAAGGCGCAGCCAAAGCTCGGGCTTGGCGGGCCGGTAGTCGCTGTCGACATCGCGGGTGCCGGGCACCTCGTTGAGCAGGCGCACAAGCTCGTTGGCCGCAAGGTCGAGCTCCTCGAACGACTCCCCCGTCAGCCGCAGCGCAACCGGTGCCCCGGCCGGCGGACCCTCGTAGACCTCCTCGACGCGCAGCCGAGCGCCGGGAATCTCCGGCAGCCGCGCGTAGAGTTCCTGCAACAACTCGTTCTGACTGCGGGTGCGCAGGCCGACTTCGATGAGTTCGACTTGCACCTTCGCGGTGTGCGGGCCACTGCTTGTGTTCTCGCGGATGTCGCTGTTCAGCGCGTTCGTGTCGCCCACACTCGTGAGATAGGTCTCAATCTCGCCACCGGCATAGCCCGGCGTATCCGGCGCAAACGCGCGCACCTCCTCGCGACGCTCCGCGGCAATCTCCTCGACGGCCGCCTCGACCTTGCGTACCGCTCGGGCCGTCTCTTCAAGCGGTGTGCCGACCGGCATCTCGAGGTGGACGAAAAAGCGGCTGCGGTCAACGTGCGGCATGTATTCCTGGCCGACGACGCCGCCGAGCACCGCGGCCACTCCGAGGGCGAACGCCGCGGTGACGATCGCGTAGACGGCCCAGCGCACCCGCATGCAGCCTCGCAGGAAACGCCCGTACGCGGCACGCACCGCTTCGAGCAACCGCGGAGTGCGCACCGCCGGTGCCGCGCTGGCCCCGCCTCCACGGTGATGTCGGCGCAGCCGCGCCATCATTTGCGCGGAAAACGGCGGCAGCACAAAGTGATCCACAATGATTGACGCGGTCAACGCGAGAATTACGACGATCGGGATCGGCGCCATATACTCGCCGGTGCTGCCGGTGAGATAGAGGATGGGAAAGAAGGCGACGATCGTGGTGACGTCCGCGGCAATGATGCCCGGGCCGACCTCGTGAATGCCGATCTTCGCCGCTTCGTTCGGCGACTTCCCTTCTTCCATGTGGCGATACATGTTTTCGCCGACGATGACCGCACCGTCGATGACCAGCCCGAGGATGACGATCAGGCCGAACAGTGTCACCGCATTGATCGTCATGTTCAGCAGCAACAACCCGATCAGCGTGGAAAGGATTGTGAACGGTATCGCCATCACGACAAGCAGCGCGTTGCGCCAGCCGACGAGCAAGACGAGCAACACGGTGACGAGGATGCCGCCGTAAAGGGCGGAGCTGCCCAGTTGCCCGGCCATCATGCGGATCTCTTTGCCGGTGTCCTGCGTCGTATACAGGCGAATCCCCTCGGGCAGCGTACGCTGATAGTCGGCGACGATCTCCTTTACGTCCGCGACGGTGGCGAGGGTGTTGATACCGCGGCGGCGCTCGACGACGCAGGTCACGGCCTGCTGGCCGTTGAAGCGCCCGAGTGCCTCCAAGTCGGCGGTATCGGGGACCACCTCGGCAACCTCGTCGAGCCGCACCGTGGCACCGCTGGCAGGCTCCCGCACCGGAATCGCGCCAAGCCGGTCGACGCGCTGAACCTCGCCGAGCAGCCGCACAAGGTACTCGCGCTCCGGCCCGGCCACCGCGCCGTGGGCAAGCTCCGTGCGCCCCGCCGGCTCGTCGCGGTGCCACTGCTCAATCGCCTCGACCACCTCGGTGATCGTCAGCCCGTGCGCGGCAAGCCGCTGTGGATCGGCGCGCACCCGCACCTCCGGCTCAGGCGCCCCAAAAATCGGCACCTCGCGCACCCCCTCCACCTGCTCGAGCAGCCGCCCCAGATCCTCCGCCACCTCCTTGAGCGCCATCACGTCGACGGCGTCGCCGTCGTCGGCCACCACCGAGACGAGCACGCACGGCGCCTCCGCAAGCCAGATATCGTAGACGAACGGATCCTCTACCTCCGGCACCCGCCGGCGAATCTCGCCCAGCGCTCGGTCGACCGCCTCCTGCACTTCGCGCCGCGCCTCGGCGGTGACCGTCCCTTCGCGGTAGCGGGCCACGGCGGCGACGTGCCCCTCGAAGGAGCGTGTCTCGATCCACTCGGTCCCGGAAAGGCCGCGCAACTCCTGCTCAATCGGCTCGGCCAGCTCCCGCTCCACATCCGCCGGTGTCGCCGCCGGCCACGCCACATGCGCCACCACATACGGAATCTGCACATCCGGATCCCGCTCCACCGGCAACCAAACCAGCGCAAACCCTCCCAGCAAAAACACAAGGAGCGTCGCAAACCCAACCACCAGCGGCCGGTCCACAAGCCAGTCGGTAACGCGGCGCAATGCAGCAACAAAGGGAAGAGACGCAAGGCGCACCCAACCACCGTGTTAAAGCATCTCCACCCGCGCTTGAACATTCCGTGGTTTGTTGCGCGCAGGGCCGGTGCGGGAGTCCCCCCCTACGCTGCAATTCGGGAGCGCTGCATAAGCCGGCTGCACCCCCGCGCACCGGGGCGGGCGGAGGGGGCGAGCCTTGCAAGAAACAGCTCGGACTGTCGTGGTGGTGCCTCCGAAGGCGCGCCGCCTCCCCTGTTTGGCTTGCGCCTTTTCGCTCGCCATATCCACGGAGAAGGGACCGCGCCCCGTTTCCGCGGGCAAACGGATTGGCAACTGCGGTGATTTGCGGCATGCTCCGCATGGTTTTGTCGCGTTACGGCGCCTTGGAGAACACCGTCGTTGAAGGAGCCTGCCTGCCATGAGCATTTTCAAAGCGTATGACGTGCGCGGCGTCGTGCCGGAGCAGTTGGATGCGGAGATGGCGCACAAGATCGGCCTCGCCTATGCGAATTGGCTTACGGATTCCGTGCGCGAAGCAAAGGGCTCGCTGGAAAAGCCGGTGCGCATCGGCCTTGGTCGAGATGCGCGGCCCAGCGGCGAGGAGCTTGTTCCCGCGTTCACCGAGGGATTGGTCAGCGGCGGTGCCGAGGTGGTCGACTTCGGCGCGACGAGCACGCCGATGCTCTACTTCGGGGTGGGCCACCTCCAGCTCGACGGCGGCGTTGTCGTCACCGCCTCGCACAACCCGGCGCAGTACAACGGCTTCAAGGTGACCCGCGAAGAGGCCTATCCGGTCAGCTACGACACCGGCATCGGCGAGATCGAGCGGCGCATCCAAGCCGGCGAGCTGCGCAAGGCCGCGCGGAAAGGCAGTGTCGAGCGGTATGAGCTCTTCCCCGCCTACCGCGAGTTCGTGCTCGGCTTTCTCAAGCGACCCGCAACCGAGGATGCGAAGCCGCTGCGCGTCGCCATTGATACCGGCAACGGCATGGCGGGCTTATACGCGGAGTTGTTCAACGAGCTCGGCATCGAGGTCGTGCCGCTTTACTTCGAGGTCGACTGCACCTTTCCCAACCACGAGGCGAACCCGCTCAAGGAAAGCACGCTGGCGAAGCTGAAGGAGACGATTCGCGAGAAGAACTGCCAGATGGGCTTCGCCTTCGACGGGTATGCCGACCGTTGCGTTGCCCTCGACGAAACCGGCGAG
>SKZP01000536.1 GCA_007127275.1 Planctomycetota bacterium | reverse complement strand
TTGGCGTCCGCGTAGCAGTCGCAAGAGCCCAGCGCGACTCTCAGTCGTCGGTGCGCGCGAGGGTTATGGTGAGCACCCTGTCGTCGTCACCGCGGCGTGCCGTGAAGGTGATCATTTTGGGTTCGTAGCCCTCGACCTGAACACTTGCTTCGTATTCGACGCCGTTGGCAAGATTCTCGATTGTCGTGACTTCGCCCGGCCGGATAGCCGCTCGAGCTCCCGCCGGCGGGTAATTCCTGTGAGGATTGGGTGCGTTAGAGCGCGACATGAACCGCCGCCGGAGCTCGGCCGGCCGTATCCGAAACAGAACGCGAGGCAGGGATTCCTCGGGGCGAATGACGCCGTCGCTCTCGATTCCCTCCAACTCGACGCGAAAGCGTTCTTTGGCCGGCTCGATCAACGTAATCGTCGCCTCCGAGTCGCGCTCCTCGGACACATACGCCTCGACCGGAAACGCGACCCACTCCTGCTCTCGCACGGTGAGCGTGTACGTTCCAATTGGCAAGTCGTCGAATTGCGTGAAGCCGTCGATCTCGACGGTGCGGCGAACACGTTCGTGACGGTTTCCTCCGCCGATGTGCACCGTTGCGGACGTATTCGCGCCCGTGACGTGAACGAGCAAGCGACCCGGCTGCCTTGCTGCCGGCAAGCGCACCTCCCCGACCTCGGGAAGCTCCCCCGGGTGAAAGCGCAGGTGGACATGCCGTGCAGGTTCGACGTTGACGCGCATCGCGCTCATCCGTTTGCCGCGCTCGTAGTACAACAAGAACCGGCCCGACGCGTCGGTGCTACCGGTGGCAATCTCTTCGGTCTCCGGCTGACTATGCAGCCCCGGTTGAGGGATCTCGGCGATCAGGACGAGGGGGAGGTTGCCGGCCACTGTGCCGTCGTCCCACAGCAGCACCCCCTCGATTCGTCGAGCATCACGAACATCTTGCGTCACGTGATCTCCCTCCCGGACGTCGAAGTAGTCGTAATCGGATTGGCCGCCGCCGGTGCCGGCCACCAAGGCGTACCGACCGGGTTCCACGCCGTCGAAGTGAAATGCGCCTTGCAAATCGGCCTGCGTAAAAACGGAGGCGATGGGCCGCCGCTGTTCGAACCGAACCAACCGAACAGTTTCAAATGGCAACGGATCTCCGTCGATGTCGAAGGCACGCCCGCTGACCGAGGAGGCCTGGTGCATCTCCAAGCGGACACGAACCACAGCGCGCCGTTCCCCTGGTGGCGGGTTCTCGCGCGTGACAGTCACGCGGGAATGCTCGTCGTGACTCGCTTCGAAGCGCACGTGGGAGCCGACGACCGGGTCGGAGCGCACACGGCCCTCGGCGCCCGTTTCGTGGTCGCGACTCCTGCGGCGGCGCAATTGGCCCGATGACTCCTCGAGGTGAGTCACGCGAACGTTTGCCCCTTCGAGCAACGCCCCACTCGGATCCCGCACCTCGATCTCGAAAACGGTGCCACGATCAAACGGCACATCGCCGAGTTCGTATGCGCCTCCCGGTTCGATGTGCAGCTCGTGCTCCCATGTCTCGTAGCGTGGCACCGAAAGTTCGAGACGTTGCTCGCCAGTCGGCACGTCGAGCGCATGAAGCCGACCTTGCTCGTCGGCAATCAACCGCGTGCGTTCGGGGATTCCCCTTCGCTGGGCAAGGTTGTGGTCCAAGATGACCGGAGTCACGGCACCACCCTCTTCACGCGCGAGCAGAGGCTCACCGGTTGCGGCATCCACCGGACGCAACGTGATGGAGGCGGTTCGCTTGAGCGTGACCTCAATGCGGACCGGTTCCTCGGCGTCATCACAGTCCGGGATCGTATGCCGGACGCCGCGGAAGCCCTCGGCCTGCACCTCGATGCGTACCGTCGGCCCCGGAATGTCGTCGACGGAAAGGCGGCCCTTGGCGTCGGTACGCAATGGCGCGTCGACCTCGGCATGCTCCAGCGGCTTCCAACGAAACTCGTGGAACGTGGCTACGGCGCCTTTGATCGGTTCGTCCGCGCTGTCCCGGACCTGCAACTTAACGGTGAGCAACGGTATCGGCACAAGCTGAAAGTCGACGTCGCGGACGGTCTCTTCGGCTCGCACATCCACACCTTCCCGTTGCGCCGGGAGGAATCCCTCGGTTTCGACGAGGAACTCATGCTCACCGTCGAGCAGGCCGGAAATGCGGTAGCGTCCGTCATCACCGGTGCTCACCTGCCGCGTGCCGTCGCCGAGGTGATACCGTTCATAATGTTGCGAATTCCGCGGCACGCTCGCGTGCCAATCACGCGGTCCCACGCGCGCTCCGGCCACGGGATTTCCCGCTTCGTCGAGCACGCGCCCCTCGACGGCACCGCCGAGAGGGACGACCAACTCGCCCATCTCAAGTGGGGGACGTCGTGTTGACGGATCCTCGGCGGCGCGGACGAGGTAGCGCTGATCGGGCTCGAACGTCGCGATGGTATGCGGCGGCGGAGGCAAAACACGCAGGACCTGGTGCGGATCAGGCTGCGTCACATCGACCCGGAAGCGACCGTCGGCCGTGGTTCGGGTGTACTGACGAGGCATACGGTAGTGAATTCTCTTTGAGTAGGGGCGCTGGAGTGGTCGACGGACGGAAACGAGTGCGTCCGGAACCGGCTCGCCGCTTGGCGTAACGACACGCCCCTCGATCGCCGGCCGGCCTAAGCGCTCTGCAGGGTCTTGGGGTGGCTGCGCCTCTTGCGCCGGGCCTTCGTCGTCCTGTTCGGCATCTTCCCGCGGATCAGACTCACCGGAAACCGGTTCGTCGTTGTCTGCGGTAGGTTGCTCCGTTTCGGATGATGATGCGACGGTTTCAGCGTCGGTCTGCCACGGCGTGGTCGGCGCTGGTTCTTGTGCCTGCCGCAGCTCCTCCGTCGGTGCGAATCCGTCGGCAAACAGCGCGAAAAGCAACACCCCCAGCCCGACCACCAGCACCAGCGCGCTGATTGTTTTTGCAACTGTTACCCGCATGTTCACGCCCCTCGTAACGAAACGTCGGTCGCCCACTTGGTCACGCACCTCGCGCGACATTGACCAAGTATAGCGGCTTGCGGGCTCCGCTCTTGTAACGGTCTTGTAAACGTAACGAGGCGTTCCTACCGCGTGGCGAGGGCCATCATGGGGAAGGCGTGGCGGTAGAGGTGATAACGTAGGTAGAAGTGGTTGGGGAAGCCGGTGCCGGTGTAGGCTTGTTCTTGCCAGGTGCCGGTGGGGGTTTGTGCGTTTTGTAGCCAGCGGCGGCCGTCGGTGAGGGCGCGTTGGATGCGGCTTGTGCGGGGATCCGTTTGATTGGCGCTGTTGTTGTTGCTGTCGGCGTTTGCCTCGGTTGCTTGGTAGCCGGCGGCTTCCAGCGCGAGCAGGGCCCAGGCGGTTTGGCTGGGGGTGCTGTCGTGGCCGGTGCCGGCTAGGGTGGCGTCGCCGTAGCTTTCGCAGGATTCGCCCCAGCCGCCGTCGAGGTTCTGGCAGCGCACGAGCCACTCCGCGGCACGCTGCACGGCGGGGTCGCTTGTGGGGACGCCGACGCTTGCAAGTCCGGTGAGCACCGACCAGGTGCCGTAGATGTAGTTCACGCCCCAGCGGCCCCACCAGGCGCCGCTTTTCGTTTGGTCCTCGCGCAGAAAGCGCACGGCGTTGGCGACGGCCTTGTCGCTCGTGTCGTAGCCGAGGCGCCCCAGCGCCATCAGGCAGCGGCCGGTGACGTCGGCGGTGGAGGGGTCGAGCCAGTTGTCGAGGTCGTTGAGCGGGATCTCGCGCATCATCTCGTTATCCACGCCGCGCTCGAAGGCGGACCACCCGCCGTCGCTGTTTTGCATGTTGAGCAGCCAGCGGGTGCCAATGCGCAGCGCACTGGCGACATGCCCCAGGCGAGCGGGGGGCGAGAGCCCCCCGAGGGCGTTGTCACCTGCGTGTGCGCCTGATTCGTTACTTGCCTGCGTGCCTCCCTCGGAGGGCTTTCGCCCTCCGCTCGCCTTGTGGTTTGCTTCGCGCAGTGCGGCAGCGAGGACGCAGAGCACGACGGCGGTGTCGTCGACGTCGGGGTAGAACGCGTTTTCGTACTGGAAGGCCCAGCCGCCGCCGAAGCCGAGGTGGACGCGTGCGGCCCAGTCCCCTTCAATCAGGATTTGTTGCTCGACGAGCCAGTCGAGTGCGGCCTGATTCTCCGGCGTAAGCAGCGACTCGCCGCAGTGCTCCAGCGCGAACAGCGCCCAGGCGGTGTCCCACACGGGGCTCTGGCAGGACTGCATCACAATGCCGCGGCCGTACTCCCGCAAGGAGTGCGGGTCCTCGTCGCTGGCGGTGGCGGAAGGTGTGTCGTACGCGCTTGACTCGGGGG
>SKZP01000659.1 GCA_007127275.1 Planctomycetota bacterium | reverse complement strand
GACAGGAAATCAAGTCCGATCGTTGAGCGACTGCTCGCTGCGCAATGCATTTCCATTCGCTGCACACTTGTGTATGTGACGCTTGCTTGCGCTTGTGCTTGTGATCATGTGCGTCACGGTTGCGGCTCCGTGCGGATGCGGCCTAGCGTGCCGGTGAGGCGGCCGGCCTCGTAGCGCAACTCGACGACGTTGTAGTGCGCGAGCAGCGTCCGCAGCTCGGCGTCGTAGTCGCGCTCCGGGTGCGGCTCCGCGTCGCACAGGGCAAGTGCCACCGGTCGCCCGGGATGCGCGTCGACGACGGCGGCACGTGCGCCGGTGCTTTCCATCCAGCGCGTCAGTGCATCCATGGCATGCGTACTCGTCGCATCCGGCGCAATCGGCTCCACGCGAGCGGTGACGGGCATGTCCGCTTGTTCGGCTTCCCGCGGTTCGGGTGCTGCCTCCTCCGAGGCACCCGGTTTGTCCGTTCGGTCTTCGCGGGGAACGAGCCGGAGGTTGTCCGCCCGTTCGAACGCCGGTTGCGCCCGCCGTTCGTTGTCCACGACGGTGAGCCATGCGAGCGACACCGCCGCGGCAGTCAAGGCGAGCGCCGCCGCGGCAGCAAGCAATGGCCGCGCCAATGGGCGCCGCAGGCGAGACTCGCGCACCCGTGCAAACACCGCCTCGGCACTCGGCGGCGCCGGCGCCTCGCGGGCCAACTCCGTCAGCGCGGCGCGCACCTCTGCTTCGAGCGACGGGGGCTCGGGCTTGTGTGGCTGCTCCGTCATCCCAACTCCTTGCGCAACAACTGAAAGGCCCGCCGCAAGCGCGACTTCACCGTCCCCACCGGCAGGCCCAACGCCTCGGCGACTTCCGCAATACGCATCCCCTCGTCGTAGTGCAGCACGACCACCTCGCGAAGCCGGCGCGGCAACGCCCGAATCGCGGCACGCACCTCGGCAAGCCGCTCCGACCGCGCCACCGGCGGTGAGCTCACTTGCTCGGCCCGCCACTCCCAGGCCCGGCTTTCGTGGCGACGTCGGCGAGCCTCGCGGCGCTGCCATTCACGACTGCGCCGAACGAGGATGCCCATCAACCACGCCCGCAGCGTCGTCTCCGGGCTCGTCCGGCCGGCTCCCTCCCAAGCGGCAATCAACGTCTGCTGCACCACCTCCTCCACGGCATCGCGATCTCCGAGCAGCAACCATGCCACGCGCGCCAACTCGGCGCCGCAGCGCTCCAGCACCTCCGCCAGCGCTGCTTCGTCGCGCTGCCGAAGCCGATGCAACAACCGCACATCAGCAGTTCCGGATGCGTCGATACGGTCGTCGTCGGACTCTGCCATCTCCGAGCGGCGTTCCTCGATCTCCGCACCCGCCACCAGCATTCTGAAGGCGTTCAAGCGACGTGGGCTGCGTTTCATCGACACTCAAAGTCGTCGGCAACGGTCGAAACGGATTAACTAAGTGTTTTTACTCGGTTGCCGCCCGAATACCGAAACGGTTTCGCAGCTTCCACACCCACCGACTGCGACGGAGCGCTACCGGACGGCCCACGCGGCGACCACGGTTTGCGGCGCACCACCCCCACGCACGCAACACATCGCGGACACCGCGCTCGGGTCGGCACGGAGGCCCGCCTATGTATGGGACTCGTCGCGGTGTAGGACGCTGCACGACGGCTCAAAAGCGGTTGCGCTACGACTCGGGCCAGGCTCGCAGGGCGTGTGCAGCGACCGCCTGCAACTCCTCGCGGCTTGCACCACCAGCGGCTTGCACCGACATCCCCCACACCTGCGCCATGACGAAACGCGCCAGGTCCGCAGCGTCTACGCTTGCCGGCAAGTCCCCCTCGTCGAGGGCTCGCTCAAAGCGCTCGCGCACCGCCGCCTCGGCCTTTGCGCGTATCTCGCTCAAGCGCGTGCGGACGGTTTCGCATGACGGGCCCGCCACCAACGCCCCACGCACGAGCAAGCAGCCAGACGGGTTCTCCGGCTGCATGGCCATCTCAATCGCCCCGGCGAAGATCTGCTCGGCAACGAGACGCGCCGTCGGCTGCTCAAGCGCCTGCGGCAAATAACTCGCCGGCTGCTTGAGGTAACGCTCGACGACCTTGGCGAAGAGTTGCTGCTTGTTGCCGAAGCTCGCATACATGCTCGGCGCATTGACCCCCATCGCCGCGGTCAGCATGGCCACGGACGTCCCTTCATACCCGTGGCGCCAGAACACACGCATCGCGGCATCCAGTGCCTCTTCTTCCTCGAATGTGCGTGGCCGACCTCGCATGACGCTTCGTTGCTTCCTTTGCTGGTGAGACATACGGCGGCACCACGAATGCTTGCCAACGACCCACGGGCCGCAGCCCGTGGAGGTACACAGGCGCTTGCGTGCGCACCCTTTCTGATGCCATTACAACTGCACTGTTCGACCATTTGCAGAAAGAATCTTGACCTAGGCAACCAGCACCGTTATTTATATCACTCGTTACAAAACGTGCACCTGCTTCTGCTGCGTGCGCGTTCGCCGACGTCGTCGTCTCGGCTTAACGTCGCTTCCGTGTTTCCTTTCAAGGAGCCCACCCAGCCATGTCGCAACCCAGCTCGCAACGAATTGTCCCGCACCTCTGGTTCGACGGCGCTGCCGAGGAGGCCGCGACGCTGTATGCCTCGCTGTTTCCCAACGCCTCCGTCGGTACGGTGTCGCGCTACGGAAAGGAAGGGTTCGAGCAGCACGGCCAGCCGGAAGGCACGGCGATGATTGTCGAGTTCATGCTCGACGACTGCCCGTTCGTCTTCCTCAACGGTGGGCCGAGGTTCAAACCGACGCCGGCGGTTTCCTACTTCGTCGCCTTCGAAAAGGAGGAGGACGTCGACCGCGCCTGGCAAGCCCTCCTGGAGGGGGGCGAGGTGGCGATGCCGCTGGATGCCTACGACTGGAGCCCGAAGTATGGCTGGGTCGTCGACCGCTTCGGCGTCTCGTGGCAGCTTTCGCTCGGCGAAACGGAGAAACTCGGCGGCCGCCGCGTCGCCTCTGCGCTGCTGTTCGTGCGAGAGCAAGCGGGCAAAGCCGAAGAGGCACTCAACCACTACGTCGCCACCTTCCCCAACTCCAGCGTCACCGGCATCTTCCACCACGACGGCTCCGGCCCCGAGCCCAAGGGCAACGTGCTGCACGCGCAGTTCACGCTCGACGGCGCCGGGTTCATGGCCATGGACAGCTCAATGGACGCGCATCAGTTCACCTTCAGCGAAGCGAACTCCTTTATCGTTTTCTGCGACACGCAAGAGGAGATTGACCACTACTGGGCAGCACTCTCCCACAAGCCCGAGGCCGAGCAATGCGGCTGGGCGGCCGACCGCTGGGGCGTCTCCTGGCAAATCATCCCTCGCGAGCTACCGCAGTTGATGCAAAAGCCCGGTGTCGTCGACGCCTTTATGGGCATGAAGAAACTCGACCTCGCTGAGCTCAAGCGCGTCGCGCAAGAGGGCGCCGGCCGTTAGGAGTCACTGTCATCGCTTTCGGCGCGGAGCCTAGCGGCGAGGCGGTCGCGCCAGTTGGACAGCCACTGCGGCGACGCTTCTTGTGCGCTGGATTCGTCAAGCTTGGCGAGCCAGCGGTACGTTTCGTCGCGCTCGCCGAGGCGACGGTGCAGCGCCCCGAGCAGGTAGCACAACACGGGCACGCGGGAGGTGGCGACGCTGCGCGCCCGGAGGGCGAGGGCGAAGTACTGTGCCGCTTTGCGCAGGTTGGCCTGCTCGTGCTCCGCGGGCTCGCCGGTGATCCGTGCCGACCAGGCCGCCTTAAGGTAGGCGTCGCCAATCCGCTGTGACGGCTCGCCGAGGGACACGTCGAGGCGTGCGCGGCACTCGTAACGCTGGCGTATCGTGCGCAGCTGCTCGGCGGCGATGGGGACCAGGACACGGTGAAGCTTCGTCGCCGTGCGCGGCTCGGCAATCGGGGCAAACTCGGCGGTTACGCCGCAATAGCCGCATCCGGGGCAGCGGTGGATGGCCGCAAGCACGGGGTTGCGCCCGAGGGTGCGGGGACAGAAATCGTCGTCGCGCTCGACAATCCGCACGCGAAGCGGCAACTGCACGCGTACAGACGTCGCACAAAGCGGGCAGCACAGCTCGCGCACTTCGACGGACCCGTTCGATGAATGGGAGTCGTCCACGGCTCGGTTCACCTTGCGACACGTGCAGGCAGACCTCACCCCAGCCTATCCGATCGGGCGACCGTTTCGAACCTCGGCGGGCCAAAATCCACGTTGGGCCAAAAACAACGAACGGGGGACGTTGCGGCCCCCCGTTCGTCTCGTTTGTTCCTCGAACCGTCACGGCTTGAGGCGAGGCCGCTAGCGGCTGATGCGGGTTTCTTCACGGAAGCCGTAAACGATACGCTCGAGCGTGTGGCGAGTGCGGTTAATATCGTCGCCGAACTCTTCCTGAGTCGTCACGAGGACGTAGGAGTGCGCATCGCCGAGGTAGTAGTAGTACGTCAGCACGCGCTCGCTGCCGTCGAGACTAACGTAGTGGACACGAATGCGGTAGCCGCTGCTGCCGTCTCCGAAGCTGTGGCCGCTTTCCTCGAACCCGTAATAGCTGCCCCGCTCGCGAATGTGATCGGCCGCTTCGTCGCTTTCAGTGCCTTCGCCGTCTTCGCGCACCTCGTCGCCGTGTTCCTCCTCAAACTCGCCGTCTAGCTGCGCTTGCCATTGCTCGTAGGCGTTGAAGGCGTCGGGCTTGTTTCTCGTCAGCCACTCGAGCAAGCGTCCTTTCGCGAACTCCGAGGGCAACATGTCGGCGTCGATGTCACGCATCGTGACCTCTTCCGGGCCGACGATCTGCATCGCGGCGCGACGGCCAATGATAATCGCCGCGGTATTGGAGTAGGTGCGCACGATCGTCATACCGGCGCGGGCCGCGGAACCGAGCGTCCAGGCGCGTGGATAATCCACGACCACCTTCCCCTCGACTCGCTCCGCGCCGGTTCCCCGGCGGGCGGAAATCTCCTGATCCAGCCAGTCGGCCCACCAGTCGAGGCGCCGGACGAGCAAGGGGTCGTCGCGACCGTTCTGTCGCGCGCGGCTGTGATGGAAGCGGGCGTCCTCGATCTCGCCTCGGCGTTCGAGTACGAAGGCGAGCATCAGGTGCGCGTCGGCAAACTGCGGGTGCAGGTCGAGCGCCTTGCGATACGCGTCGATCGCGCGTTCCTCGTTGTGGACGCCGTGCTTCTCCACCATCGCCTCGGAGACCGAGCCGATGTTGTAGTGCGCCCGATGGTCGCCGGGATCGAGCTCGGCGGCCCGCTCGAATTCGCTGCGCGCCTCGATGAATTGCTCGCGGTTGAAGTAGATCGCCCCCAGCGCCATGTGAGCTTGGGCCGTCTTCTGTGTCTCTTCGGTGGGGTAGAGCTCGATCGCCGCGCGGTAGTTGCGTTCCGCCTCCGCGTCGCGGCCGCGGCGCTCGTTGATCTGCCCGAGGTTGAAATAGACCTCCGGGCTATCCGGGCGAATCGTGAGCACTTCGTCGTACTCCTTGATCGCAGCTTCGTGCCGGCCATCTTGATGGAAGATCAAGGCTTGGCCCATGCGCACCTTTTCAGGCGAACTCGTCGCGCACCCGGCGGCGAACAGCATGTAGGCTACCAGGGCACCAACGAGCGTGGCGGCAATCAACTTGTGCATAACGTCGCTCCAACCAACGGGCGGGGTGGGAAAGGCACGGAGACCGTGCAACCGAAGACGCAATCGTCGAGGGAGGCGATACCGTTCGGTCGACGCGAGGTGCGTTTCGCGTTCATCGACCTCGCTACCCGGATCGATGCCTAGAACCAACAACCTGGAAGCGAAATTATCACCCAACGGGCTACAGTAAGTCAACCGAGAAACCCCGCGCAAGGCTCGTTTTGTTCACACGGAGTGCGGCCTCGCGAGCCCCCGAAAATGGCGGCTTGGCGCCGAGTCCAATCCATGGTGACGAGGGGTGCACAAAACGCAGTCGAACGCGGTCGTGGTTTGCACGTACCTCTGGTTTGCGCATCGCTTCGCGGCGCCGAGCGCTTTGCATGCACCTTAGGAGCTGTCAGAAAATTGCTTCCGAAGTTGAGCACCTACTCTCGGCTCTGCTTCGTTGTCGTCGGTTGCGCGGCACGTCGTGACTCGTCACGTCCGCTGCTCACCTTCCTCCGCCTTGCACAGCCTTCGCTCGGGACGCTCAACGTGCGGAAGGAATTTCCTGCCTGCTCCAACCTGCGTGAGAGTGTTGCAGGCGCGGACGTGCCGGGCGCGAAATGTAGCGGAGGTACCCGCGGAAAGACGGGACCGAGGTGTCCGCGCGGTGTCATCCGCATACCTGCTGGTAGGCCCTGGCGCGTTCTGCCGCGGCAAGGCGTGGCCTTTTTCACGCGTTAACGCGCAAACCCAGGGACACTGCGGCGCGGTGTCCCTGGGTCAACGGCGTGTCGCAAGGGTCGGGGGTGCGGCGTCGCCACCGAAACCCGGCGACGGTCTCCCTAGTCGTCGTTGTTGCTCCTACCGTAGTGGATCGGCACCGGGCGGTGGACGCGGGCGCGCTCGTTGACGTAGAGGCGCTGCAGGCTGGTCATCGGAGCGGTGCCCATGACGTTCCCTGCGGCCTCGCGGACGTTGCGCACGGTCTCATTGTGCTGCCGCCACCACAACGTCTCCGCCGCGGCGTCCAGTCCGCGCGGCAACATCTCGTCCGCCTCCTCCGGAGACGGCGCAAAATCCAGCAGCTCGACGAGCGCCCAGAAGATGTTCTGGTGCGGGTCGCGTGCTTCGCTGCCCCAGGGGTCGCTGCTGTCCCAGTCGGCGTCGTCGGGGCGGTTCTTATAGATATTGGCGAGCACGCGGCACGCCCAGTATTTCACCACCGGCTGGTGGATGTGCGGATCGGCGGTCAGCACCGGCAACAGGTTGGGAATGACGTCCTGGTTCCACAACGTGTCGGTGGGGTACTTCACCGGATCCTTGGCTTGCACGAACTGGTTGAGCGCCTGCAGCATCGCCACCTTGACGTCGTTGTTCGTGCGCGCATCGTTGATCCGCGCGACGAGCGCACGAATCACTGGCCAGAAGAACTGGTTGTCCTCCAGCAATTCGATGTCGTCCGGGTTCCAGGTCAACAGCGCTTGCGCCGAGGTGATCGCCATGCGGTTGGCGCGTTCACGGGCATCGGACTGGCGCTTGCGCCAGATGTTTTGAAAGACCCCCAGGTCGGCGGGCAACGGTGCGATCTCGTTGTCTCGGTAGGGAAGCCAGTATTCGAGCGGTCCGTCGTTGAACTCGGCTTCGAAGTCGCCGCCGGCGCCGAAGATCTGGCGGTCGTCGTACTCGGAGCTGTCCGCCATCAGGACGATGTCGATATCCTGGGTGCGGAAGTCATCCTGCAGCAGATCGAAGATGGTCTGCGACCCGTTCTCTCGCCCATCGGTCGTGCGCACGGGGAAGTTGGCGATCTCGATGTCAATGAGAATGAGGTCGTCGCTGGGGAAGCTTTGCGCGCGGCGCAGCCCCTCAGTCGGGCTCTCGGCGAAGTGAGCGTAGTAGCCCAGTTCGTCGAGCGCCTGGCGCATGTTGTTGCGCAGGTCAATGTTGTTGGTGATCACGAGGATCGAGCGCTGCGCCGATTCGCCCAGTCCCTGAATCAACACGTCGCGCGCCACGTCCATCAGATAGAATGGCTCGAACCCGGTGAGTCGGTTGTTGTTCAGCGAAAAGAGCGCCTGGGCGGCGGCATAGCGGACGCGCTTGTCGTAGTACTTCAGCGCCCGGATCAGCGGCGCACCGACGAAGTTGTCGACGTCCTCGGGCTGTTGAATCTCGGCCCGCTTCGGGATGTGGCGGTCGTCCCCCACGTCGGTGAGCTTTTCAATGGCCGCGACGGCCAGCTCCGGCTCGCGGTCGGAAAGGGCCCGATCGATCGCGCGGTACAGCGCCTCCTGACCGGCGGTGCCGGCGAGAACGGCGCCGCGGTGGAAGCGGTCGGAAAGCGCCAGCAGTTGCTCGTGCTCTTCGTTCAGCTCCCGCGAGTCGCCGGCGCGGCGGGCGCGCTCGACGCCTTCGAGGCGCGACTGCGCTTGGATGTTCTGGCGCAGATTGATGTTGACGAGCAAGTCCCACGCCTCGTCGAAGTCCGGGTCGAGGCGCAGCGCCCCCAGGCAGGCTTCCTCGGCGAGCGCGTCCATGTAGGCCCACATCGGAATCTGCTCGTAGTCGAGAAAGCCGCGCCGGCTGTCCCGCGAGTCACGGTCGTACGGGACCCAGCGCCAGAGCACAAACTGCTGGCCACGGCCGACGATCATCTCCGGCAAGTGGTGGTAGTACTTGAGCGCCTGCTGGTAGTAATGCTGCTTCGCATCGACCAAGTCCCCGTCGGTTTCCACCGGGCCGAGGATGCGCTCCAGGGCGATACGAATTTCGCCGAGCACCTCGCGCTCCGTCTCGGGATCCTGCAAGTGCTGCACGAGCACCGGCACGGCGCGCTCGTCGCCCAACATCCCCAGCGCCTGAGCGGCGTTTCGCCGGTCGAGCAACCGCGGCGACTTCATGATCTCGATCAACGGCAGCACCGCAGCGGGACCAAGTTTCTGCAGCACGCCACTGGCGCGTGCCATCAATTCTTGGTTGCCGCTATGCAGATACAACCGATGAATCTCGGGCACGGCAAACTCGCCGTAGCGGTCCCGCACCAGCCCGGCCATCTGCTCGCGCCTCTCCGGGCTCGAGTCGGTGACCGCAATGCTCAGGTCGCGCGCGATCGCCCGGCGGTTCGTCGAACGGGTCAACGGCGAGCGCGCCGCCTGGCTCTGCATCCAATCGGCGAAGGCGCGCACCTGCGCGGAGACAACATCGTTATGGTGACGGGCCGCGCGGAGTTGCCGCATCGTCCCGGCCTCGGAGTGATGGATCAGCATCTCGACCGTGGCAGCGCGTTCTTGCGGGTCGTCGAGCTGGTTGATGCGACGTTGGACCCGCTCGAAGTAGTACAGCGCGCCGTGCGGAACACCCGGCTCGTCCGGGACGGTGCGTGCGTAGAAGCCCTGCTTGAAGAGGGAGATCCCCCTTTCATAGTCGGCGAGTACCGACTCTCGATCCGCTTGTTGAGCGTAAGGCGTGTGCACCGACGTCATCAACACGGCAACGGGCACCAGAAGGACCATCAGAATCCAAACCGTGCGCTGGAATCGCCGGACCATGGGGCTCTCCCTCATCAGGGGCGTTCGTGACGGATACGAAAGGCTCGGCGGGGGCGCTTCGAGTTGTGCGCGACGTGGGCTTCGCTACCGCCGTGGTCGAGCGGTGGCGAGTAAGCAAGAGGCGCACGTGAGGGCAACCCTGGCCAGAGGCACCTTCGTAGCAAGGAAGGGGACGTTTCCGGATGTGCGGGGGATGAAAGGCGCATGGTAGCGAAGCGGACTTCAAAATTCAAGTGCGCAGAAGCGCCGAAGCGCCCCGGGGTGCCGCCCGCTTATGTTGGGCCACGAAATCTAATCCCCGCATTGAGGTTCGAAATTTCAAGCCCACGGGCCGCGGCCCGTGAATCCCACGCGTTGAGGGATTCGAGCCTCGGGCCGTGACCCGTGGGCCTTTCCGGATACCAAAGGCTCGCGGATTAGAACGTCGTGCGAACGTTGGGCGAGCCTCCGCGCCCTCCCTGTGGGCTACGAACCAGCTAGGAACCGTCGGCGTGCAACCCGCATGCTGAATGAATGCGCCGCCGCATTCCGCCGGCGGGATGGGTAGGGCGGCGACGGAGGCCCGCCCAGCGTACGTGGTTCCGTCCAAATTTTTTTGCTGCAACAAGAGCCGGCTGCACCCCTCACGTGGCGAAGCCCGTGGGCCTCGCCCGCTTCGCCCGTGGGTCGGATCCTGTTTGCGCCCCGACCCACGGGCGAAGCCCGTGGTCTTGGTAGTCACCTGCACGCCTACGGATTCAAACGTGACGGTCAACCAGTCATGCCCGTGAAAGCTGGTGATTCTCGCTGAATACCAGTGGCTGAGTATGATGCGGAAGGCCGCGAACGTCCTGAAACGAAAATGACGATGCCGACGGTCGCGGCATCGCCATTAAGCGTTGACGGAGAGGGTGGGATTCGAACCCACGGAACCCTTGCGGGCTCATCGGTTTTCGAAACCGACCCAATCGACCACTCTGGCACCTCTCCATTTCGTTCGCCGTGTCCCGTATACCGGTTCTACGCTCGCACGTCAACCAACCGGCTCACGTTGCATTTCCGCTTCCCGTGCTCAATGGACCTCGCTTTGCCCGTCAAGAAGTTCCGGAATGCTTGGATGTACAAGGTGAAACGTTAGGAACCGGTTTTCCCGATCCGTGCTCCGTCCCAGGTGGGCATACGTGTTCGCTTCGGTCAGCGCGGCGGGGAAGAACTCCGGCAGCGGCAGCATTTCGCGCTCCAGGTCGCTGACGCAATTCTCGACGGCAACCTCGAACAAGTCGAAGTCGTCGCCCAGGCCCGGCCTGGGGTCTTTGATCCGGAGAGTGGGCGAGCGGTGGATGTTCCAGCGGAAACGCAACGGCTCGTCCCGTTGCGGCACGTAGACTCGTTTGTCGTCGGTGCTGGCGGTTTCGTCCGCCACGAGCGCCATGCGTACACTGCCGACCTCGAGGCGTAGCTCGTCGTGAAGGTCGTCGTGGAAGTCCCAGGTGTTTGCGTAGTGCTCGACGTGCAACTCGATCTCGAGGCTGTTCTCATGAAGTCGGGTGATGAAGCGACGGGCTTCCTGCAATGTCTGGTACCTCTCTTCGTCGCGCCGGAGCGGCAAGTAGGTCAGCGATTCGCCGTGCGGCGTCTGCCCGTCGACGAGGTGGCGCCAGGCGAGGTCCAACTGGCGGCGGGCCGCTTCGACGTAGCCTTCCCCCGTCGGGCGTTGCTCGCGCGTTTCCTCCAGGCTCTGGCGCACGTCGTGGAACTGTTTGGTCAACCAGGCGCTGCGCCATTCGTCGTAACGGCTGGGGTCGGCGTGGCGCAAGTAGACCGCGAGCCCGTCGACGTAGCGCTCTGCCGCGGCAATCCAGCGAAAGTCGAACTCCTCGGGGGACTCGGCGGCCCCTTCGTGTTGCTCGAGCCATTCCTCGAGCACGTCGAGCACGCGATGCTCCACCTTGCTCGCCTCGGCCATCGCAGCCGCCCCGTCGTTGCCCAAGAGTCGCGCACGGTCCCGCACGCCCGAGATCGTGGCGAGAAACGCCCGGTATTCGTTGAACGCGGGGAGGACGAACGCTCCCGTTGCCCCGCGCAGGCGTTGTTCGGTCGCGTATAGCCGCGAGTCGATTTGCCGCAAGGCCGCCTCCAATTCGGCGCCACTGGGGCCGTCCTGCAGCCAGGCATACACGGACTGCGCGTTCGGAAAGTCCGGCACGAGCGCTTCCTCGTGGGAATGGAACAGTGCCGGGAGGTAGAGCGCAAGGAGGATCCCCAGCGCGAAGACGAACAAGCCGACGGTGGCAAGCGTCACGTTGCGGCGGCGCAGGTTGCGGTAGAAGCCCCCCTTGAGCGAGTTGAGTCGGGCCACGGCGTCGAGCGGCGCGCGCAAATCCGCAAAGCGGTCTTTGTTCGCGGCAATCATCGCGAAGTTCTGGCCCGTGCGGTACGGGTCGGTGACCCCGCGCCAGAAGGGGTGGTCGAGTTCCGAGCCGTGGTGGGTCATCAGCACCTGCCAGTACGCCTCGATGAAGCGGTCGCGCTTCGCCATCACCGACGGATTCGAGGCAAGCGCCACCGCACGCGTCTGCGCCGAGGGCGTCGGCGGCGCCCAGTGCTCAGCTTTGGTGAAGACAATCACCACGGGCATGAATTGCGACTTGCTCATCCGCAGCGCGAGCGAGCCGAGTGCGCGCAGCACGATCTCGCTCTCCACCTCGCGGCCGAGTTCGTGCGGCGGATGCATGAACAGCACGCCGTCGGCCTTGCGCAGCAGGCGGCGAAGATAGGCGTAGTATGCCTGCACCGCCTCGTCGCCGTTCTCGATCTCGCCTCGCTCCAACAAGTGTGCCGTGCGCGTGACGAGCGAGCCGGGCACCTCGGCGGTCTTGATCCAGTAGTCGTATTCGGTGAAGCCGATCGCCAGGGGAACGGCCTCCTCGCTGACGTCGAGCTTGATGTCGCGGTCGTCGCGCATCGCTTCGTGGGCCTGGCCGAGAAACGCCTCGGTGGCACTGTTCGGCTCCCAGGTCACGCCGTGCCTGCGCGCCTCGTTTAGGAAGCTCTCCGCGTCCAGCTCGTCGATCTCGGTGCGGCTCAGGCCCTTCGACTCGAGGTAGCTCGTCACGAGCCGGTACAGATACGTCGTCTTGCCGGACCCCTCGATACCCAGCAACAGAATCGTTTGCTCCGCCATAGCTCTCGTCCTCTGCGCCGGGTTGCGCAATTCAACGTCGATTCAATGAGGGGGCCTTGAAGCTTGCCAGGGCGCCCTGACGGGAATCGTGGATGTGAAAATGACTCTCGAGCTTCGTCACGCGAAACGTCTCGTGCAGCGACTCTTGCGTGATGACGAGCTTGAGCAGCCCCTGCGTTTCGCGCACCTTGCGTTGCAACTCGATAAGCCCGGCAAGCACCGGCGAGCCGAGCAGCGCCACCGCGGAAAGGTCGAGCAGCAACTTCACCTTCGCCGGGACGGCCGAGGCAAGCAAGGCAAAGTCGACGCGCAGATGCTCGGCCGTTTCCTTATCCGTCAAAGACGGCCCCGCTCCGTGCAGGGTAACGAGGGTAACGTCCGCTTCGCCGGCGATCTCGAAGTACTCCGAGGTCACCGCGGGCAGACTTCGCGCATCAACCGCAAACTCCTCGCTCACCGGACGCCTCACAAAAGGCGACATGGGGACACAACCGTACCCAAATGAGTACCAGCGCCGCGAACCAGCCGCAAGCACTCCGTGCATCCCGCAGGTGGGAAACGTTGATTCTACGAGCCCAAGGCTGCAGCCCGCGGGGAGCGCGTCACCGAGTACAGAACCCACGGGCCGCAGCCCGTGGGTCGGGGAGGCAACTGGATCCGACCCACGGGCGAAGCCCGTGGGCTTTGCCCGCGACGCGCCACCCACGGATTCAATTGTGACAGTCTACGGGCTCGTAACGCGCGACGTTCGGACGTGCCTTCATGAGCGCTCGCTAACTCTTGCGAGTGCGTTTCTTGCCGCTGGCTGCGCCTTCGGGCTCTTGGGCGTCTTCTTGCGCGGTTGCCTCTTCTGCTTCTTCTTCCTCGAGCGGATCCTTCTCTTGCTCGGGATCCGCGGGCTCGGACTGGTCGACGGCCGGCAAGACGAGGCCACGCACCTTTTCATCAATCTCCGTGGCGATGTCCGGGTTGTCGCGCAGGAACTGCTTCGCGTTTTCGCGGCCTTGACCAATGCGGGTCTCGCCGTAGCTGAACCAGGCACCGGCCTTGGTGACCACGTTGTTGGCTACGGCGAGGTCGACGAGGTCGCCCGTGTAGCTGATTCCCTCCGAGTAGACAATGTCGAACTCGGCAATGCGGAACGGCGGCGCGACCTTGTTCTTGACAATCTTCGCCTTCGTGCGGTTGCCGACGACGTTCTCGCCGTCCTTGATGGAGCCAATACGGCGCACGTCGACGCGGATGGAGCTGTAAAACTTCAGCGCCCGGCCGCCGGGGGTCGTCTCGGGGCTTCCGAACATCACGCCAATCTTTTCGCGCAACTGGTTGATGAAGACGACGACCGTTTTCGCCTTGCTGACCACGGCGGTGAGCTTGCGCAGCGCCTGGCTCATCAGGCGCGCCTGCAGGCCGACGTGGGTGTCCCCCATCTCTCCCTGCAACTCCGCACGCGGCACCAGCGCCGGCACCGAGTCGACGACGACCACGTCGACGGAGTTGCTGCGCACGAGGATCTCGCAGATCTCGAGCGCCTGCTCCCCCGAGTCGGGCTGGCTGACGAGCAGGTCGTCAATGTTGACGCCGAGGGCGCGGGCATACGTCGGATCCAGGGCGTGCTCGGCGTCGATAAATGCCGCGCTGCCGCCTTGCTTTTGCGCGTTGGCAATCAGGTGCAAGGCAAGCGTGGTCTTGCCGCTCGACTCCGGGCCGAAAACCTCGACAATGCGCCCGCGCGGCATGCCGCGGCCCCCAAGGGCAACGTCGAGCGAGATGGTGCCGGTCGAGATCCCCTCGATCGGCTTCGCCTCCTGCTCGCCCAGCTTCATGATTGCGCCGTCCCCACAGCTCTTGCGGATCTGGTCGAGCGCGGACTTCAAGGACTTCGCGCGGTCGTCGGCGGCGCCATTGCGGTTGTTGTTGCTGCTGTTGTTGTTTTTCGCCATGACTCGTCCGTGTGAGTGGTGATTCGGTGAGTGGTGAAGAGGTCCTGCCCTGTGCTGTTGCCGAAGTATAGTCGACGCCACCGACACACTCGTTCGCGCCGAACGTTCTTTTCGAGGATGTAGCGCACCCGCCGGCCAAACGCAAGGGAGACCATACCTTTTTACGCGGTGGTTTCTTTTGGTGGATGTCGGCCGGTCCGCTCGGCGGCGCTTTGCAGGTAGTCCACGGTGACGTCGATGCCCACGGACTTTCGTCCGTGCTGGTAGGCGACAAGATTTGTCGTGCCGGTGCCGCAGAACGGGTCGAGTACGACGCCATCCGCAGGACAGGTCGCGAGAATGGGAAGTTTGCAGAGATCCTCGGGAAACGGCGCAAAATGCCCGCTGCCGCCGCGCTTGTGCGTATCCTCCGGCATGATCTCCCAGACGTCGCGCGGCTTGGCCCCGTCAGGGTGGTAGCGCAAAAAGTAGAAGCCCCGTTTGTTGAGTTCCCGCGCCCGCCCGGAAACCTGCTCGGAGTCGGAATGCGTCGTGCGCTGCTGGCCGCGGATGATCATCCGAAAGTCGGCGAGCTTACCGGCGCGCACCTCGGCAAGCATCTCCTCCAAAGCGGCAAACGCATCTTCCTTTTGTGCCGGCGTCAGTTGCGTGCTCAGCTCAATCTGCCGGCGGTAGCGCACGCCGCGCACGCCGGTGGCGGAGACGACGGCGCCGTTTTCGACCTTGGCCTCCCGCGGTGCCGTTCGAATGGCGTCAACGTCGTAGAAGTAGTTGCGCGGCTGCT
>SKZP01000575.1 GCA_007127275.1 Planctomycetota bacterium | reverse complement strand
CTGCTTGCCGCCGGCTCGCGGCGCTACCGCACGCCGTATACGCTTGCCACGCTTGCCGTGCTCGTCGCCGGCACGCTGGGCCTGTACTTCGCAATGCTCTCCGGACAGGCCGCGGCGGAGCTCGCCTTCGAGCGCTACCCCGAGGCGCAAGAGGCCATCAATGAGCATAGCGGCTGGGCCTCGTTCGCCGTGGTGAGCATGTCGCTGCTCGCGGTGCTTTTTGCGCTGCTCACCTTTCTGCCGCTGCTGTTCGAGCGCAAGCACAAGTCGCGGCGGCTCGTCCCCGCCTACACGCTCTTTCTCGTCCTTTACGCGCTTGCGCTCATCCCCGTCGCCTACGCCGGCCTCACCGGCGGCCACCTCGTCCACGAACACGGCGTGCGCGCCCTGCCGGCCGACCACGAAGTCAACGGCAACGACGCCACGGAAGAAACCGGCGACGACCACGAGGATATAGAACCGGCCGAGCTCGACAGTCACGCCCCCGAGGCGGATGCCGGCGAAGACAAGGCCGACAACGACGAGGCAGCCGAGGATTCAAGCGAGAACACGGACTGAGAAGCCGTGGACGAACAACTCGGAAGGTGAGCGGCAACCACGACTCGTAGGGCGAACCTCCGCTCCGGCCCCGCGGAGAGCCACGGTCGAACGGCCCCGCGCAAATCCCAGGCGCGCCCCGAACGAAAGGTGCGCGCAAAAACAACGACCGGCGCGCACCTTGGGCGGGCACGCAGGCCCGACCTTCGAATTCGTGGTTGGTCGCGCGACGTTCGAGTTCGTCCAGCGCCTCCTACAAACGCACCCACGCTTGTGATCCATTGCCACAGTCGCCATTTGGTTTGGCGACTCGCTGAAACCTGTCTCCACAATCCATGCAGCCGGCCTCAATTAACGTTCGTCCATCGCTGCAGAAGACTCCTGTGCCGAGGCGCGCGTCGTGCGTCAGCCCATGAAGGGGTAGCGGTAGTCGCGGGCGGGGACGAAGGTTTCCTTGACGGCGCGGGCGCTGAACCAGCGGTACATATTGAGGTGGATGCCCGCTTTGTCGTTGGTGCCGGAGCCGCGGCTGCCGCGTGCGTGGCGAAGTCGATTATTCAAATCGTTCGGAGCGAGTTGGTGCGACTATAGGGGTGAGACTTGAGCAACCGATCGAGGGAGCGCTTTCATGGGCTGGAACGATGCGGATTTCTCGGAGGCAGATGCGTCTCCGCCGCCTGATGAGGCCGAGTTTGAGCTTGCGGTGCTATCCTCGGAGGGGTTTCGCGACCTGGTGGAGCCGTGGCGTACCTCGTTGCAGGCGCGGGCCGCGGCGATTGTGCGTGACGAGGCCGTTGCCGAGGACGTGGTACAGGCGGCGCTCCTGGCGTTATGGCAGCGCCGGGGGCATCCGGAGTTGCGCGGCGCCTCGGTGGAGCGTCTGCGCCGGTATTGCGCCGGGATCGTCGTGAATCTCGGGCTTTCCGAGCGCCGCCGCCGGCACCGGCAACGCAGCGTGTACGAGCAATCGCTGACTGCGGGGCAGCAGACGCCCGGCGCGCGCGGTGCTGAGGCGAACGACCCGGCGGAGTTCGCCGCCGCGGCGGAGGCGTGGGAGATGGTGCTCGAGTTGCCGGATGGGGAGCGCGAGGTGATGGTCTTACGTTTCGGCCTCGGGCTGACGGTCGAGGAGGTCGCCGCGGAAATGGGGATCCCGCCGGGCACGGTGAAGACGCGTCAGCGAAACGCCCTGCGGAATTTGCGTGCCCGGTATGGCGTCGTCGACGAGGACGAGCAAGCCAGCGCGGTCGCACCGATCACGGTCTTGCTGCTCGAGCGTCTCGTTCACCTTGGCGCCCCGCCGACCGACTTTGCAGCACTGGTGCCGACAACCGGTGCGACCGCGGCCACCGCCACCCAATCAACCGGCACAACCCCGTGGATTCTCATGAGCACGACATCCAAAGCCTCCCCGCTCTTCGCCGCACTTCCCGCACTTTTGCTGCTGTTGCTCATGATCGGCGGCGCATTCATGCTCCTGCCGCGCGCCTGTTCCGCACCGGCAAGCGATACGTCCCCGGCAGCCGAGGCCGGCTCCCGCGAGGCTACGCACGGAGCGACGCCCAGTGACACGACGCCGGAGGAAACCAACAAGGATGCGTCGGCAGACCCTACTCCGGTCGGAGAAGAGGTCGATGACGGCCCCACCGAGGAGAGCAATCAAGCGGCAACTCCCGCGCCCCTACCCGAGAATTGGGTAGTCGTTGACGATTCCGCATTGGGGGACGAAGAGTTCGTCGGGGTCGCAATCACCGAGGAAGTCAACGAGATAATCGTGGGGCGGCAATCGTCGGAGCCTGATCGGTCGCTGTTCGAGTCCGTGTCCGTGGAAACCCGCAATGGGCGTAAGGGGTTCGAGCTTCCACTCGTTCCGCTGTGCATCGTATGGGTTCAGACTCGCGGAGGCACCGCGGACGTCGTTGGAATGGTCAATCAGCGCGGCCGTATTCATGGCGAAGAGGTTCGCTTCCGCGATCAATTGATGCCGTTCCTTCGCTGGCAACCGCACACGCCACTTTCGCGTGCCGTCGAGATGGAGAATGAGGTGCCGGTGATCAAGCTCGTGCCACCGGGCATATTGCGCGTTTCTTTCGTGGATAGCGAAGGCGCTCCGACCGAACCCGTTGGAATCCACCTTCGATACCAAGGCGGTGGTGGAGCCGTGGTCGAGCCCGAACGGCTGCCGACGAGCGTGCTCGAAACCGATTGGAATCGCTGGGACGTGCCTGTCGCCCCCGGCGTCGAGTTCTCGGTCTCGGTCCGCTCGTCGTTGCGTATCGAGCCGAGCGCGAGCCATCGAGTCGAATCCAACGGCGTCGAAGAGATTCTAGTACGAGACCTCCGCAGGGTCCAGATGCTCCTCGTCGTTGAAGATAGCCATGGCGAGCGGTTGGTCGATGCGGAAGCGATGGCGGTCGCTCCGCCGGATGCGGGAACCGAAGGACGGCGACAATGGACTTCGACACGTGCCGTCGCGGATTCCGAGGGGCGGATTCGGTTCGCATGGAATCGGCCCGACGACTCAGACGAACAGGACGACGCGCGGAACCAGCGGCCGGAAGTTCCGGATGTTCAGGTTTCTGCACCGGGATACGAGGCGGTAGTTGTTCCCTTCCAGTCCATCGAGCATGGTGAAGAACTTGTACGTCTAACTCGACTCTCACGTTCAATTAACATCCGCCTCCAAGACAGCCAGGGAGAACTGATCAAGGCACCAGTAACCGTGCTGGTGAACTCCGCAGAATACAAGGTCACCGAGGGAGAAAAGTCGGTGCAGGTTTCGAGCGAGGCGGCGGTTTTGTTCATAAACGTGCAGAGCGATGAGTATGAGCACGAGCCGGACCCGGCGGTGATTCGAGACATGAGCCAGCAGGAGGTCGTGTTCACGCTTGCACCTCTCGCAGTCCTCGAGCTCACGGTAGAAGGGGTAGATGTCGCTGGCGGCGCTGGTGGCCATTTTCGCGTCAACTCGCGGGACATTACCGCCAAGGGAGAACGGTTCACCAAAGAAACCGAGTGGCCTAGGCGCGTTCGGGTACCGGACGGAACGTACACCGTCTCGGTGATCGGTCCTACGGGGCAAATTCACCACGAGCGTGTGCGCATCGAGGGCAAGACGGAATACCGTGTTGAACTCGGTGAACCGGTCGAATTGTTCGAATACGATGTCGTCGTCCCTTCCGAGATACCGTTGACGAACCGTTCGTATCTAGTTTCCGGTGACGCATGGATGCAGGACTTGAGTCGGGTCAGCAGGCTTGACGACATTCACGACGACTCCCCGGAAGCGGCAGCCCGTCGCCTTAACTGGATGGGAGGTCGGCTCGTGCACGGGATCGACCCGCGCACGGCCACTGTGCAGCTTCCGGAGCTCGGAGACACGTGGCACTTGGCGATCGAGGGCGTCGGCAAACTGCCCGCCCGCGTCAATCATGCCGCCAGGCTCGTTATGATCGACGAGAGTTCCTACGTGAAGGTGACCGGAACCATCGTCAAGGACGTCGACGGAGAACGTACGCCGATGTCCGGCACGATTTCCGTTCGAAGCATCGCCTCGATGGATCAGGGACGGGGTGGAGGGTCGAGCGACTTTCTCGTCCATCCGGACGACGAAACCAACCGCTTCGTCGTATTCCTGCCGCCGGGGAAGTACGACATCGCCCTTGATTCAGAAACTAGGTGGGAACACCGGCACCTCGAGCTTACCGGGGCTGAAAGACTAAATGTAACAGCTGGCGACGAAGTGCAGTTGATGTTCGAAGCGACTTCTCCCGAATAACCCGGGTTGGGCTCGGTGTAGATCGTCCTCG
>SKZP01000707.1 GCA_007127275.1 Planctomycetota bacterium | reverse complement strand
CCGTGGGTGGATTTCCAGAGCGACCCACGGGCCGCAGCCCGTGGGCTTATCACGAATCCCATTTGACGAGGGGTTTAGCTCAAATTCGGTAGTAATTTTCTGACAGCTCCTAAGATTTGGAAATGTGGCGGCCAAGCCGTTTTTGCATGAATGTGCGCCGTCGTACTCCGCCGGCGGGGCAGTTCGGACAGGCATGGAGGCCAGCCCTACGTACGTGGTTCCGTCCAGACATGGACACTGCAACAGGATGCGGCTTCACCCGGAGGATACTGAGATACTCGAAACGCAAACGGGGCGGGCGCGCGGCCCACCCCGTGTCGCTTGTTTCATGTCGGCACGGCTAGAAGTGCAGGGTGCCACCGAGGGTCAGTTGGAAGCCGATGCCGTTCCACTCGAAGCCCGGCACCTGCAGGTCCGGGTCGTCGGTATTGAACCGGCGATCTCCGAGGCGGAACTCCGTGGTTGTCGTGGCGAAGAGCAGGCCCATGCTGAAGTAGACCTCGAACTGCGGGATCAACCACAGCGAGACGCGCGGTTTGAACGCCGCGTAAAACATCCAGGGACTCTCGATGTCCTGACCGACGGTTTCCTCGCGTGCCTGAGCGGCGGGGACTCCCTTGCGCTCGGTGAGCATGAAGAAGGTGACGTCGGTGATGTCCTGGCCGCCGGCTTTGTGCTGCAAGGCACCGATGCTCAAGCCGAAGTCCAGGGCGAGCGTCATGCCGCCGACGGGAATATAGAATTTCTTCGCGAGACGGCCGCCGAGCTTCGAGTAGCGGTAGAAGCCGCCGAAGCCGAGCTGCGCGTCAAAGCCGACGTAGAACTCGCTCAGCACGGGCTCGCCGATCAGGCCGCCGAAGTTGTAGCCGAGGTGCAGCGAAAAGAACCCGCTGCCGTTGGCGTCGGTGATTTGTTTGCGGTTCGGATCGGGGATCATCGGGAAGACTTCCGAGCGGTCGTGGCCCAAGGTGAAGTCCACGCCGATGCCGACGTCGAACTGGAAGCCGAGGATGCCGTAGGGCTCGACCCCCCAGTCGCGTTGGGCCTCGCCGCTGAAGCGCTGAATCTCGATCCAGGTGAGGCCTTCGCCGGCGTCGCGCGTGCTGACCCCGGCGCCGACGTTGCGGACGCGGCCCACGGCCCCTTCCACGCCGGCGCTGTCGACGAGGCCGACGGTGGCGTCCAGTGACGGGATGTCGCGCACCGCGGCAATGATCGTGTCCCCCTCGTCGGCGATGTCGCGCACCCCTTCGCGCACCGTCGGCTCCGGCGTCGGCTCGGGTTCCGGCTGGAACTCGGCAAGCAGGCGCAGCACGCGGAGCAGATCCTCGGGCAGCAACTGCGCCGCGTCGGCGACGGCCTGACGCAACGCCTGCTCCTCCCGACGAGTCTGCTCTTCGGCGGTCGCCTCGGAGCCGTGCTCGGCGAGATAGTCCTCGTAGGAAGGCGTACCCGCGAGCAGCAAGTAGTCCTCCGCTTCCTGCCGGCCCGTACTCGGAAAGCTCCACTGGCCATCTTCGACTCGCGTCGCGTGGAGTTCGTTGTTGTGTTCGTCCACCCGGTGCAGCGTCACGCTGGCGTCGAAGCTCACTTCGACGAACGTGCCCATCCGCGTCTCGCTACGCGTCACCGGCTCCGCCTCTTCGCTCATTTCGGAGAGGTCGAAGATGGCTAGTTGCCATTCATCATCATGCGGCGCGAGTTCGATCAGCGCGTCAAGCTCTTCCTTGACCATCGGCTCGGCACTCGCGTAACGGAAGCGGTAGACATAGGACACTCCATTGTCGTCCCCGTCTTCGCCGTTGCCGTTGGCGTCCCCGTTGCCGTCGGCGTCTCCGTTTTCGCCGTTGCCGTCGGCGTCGTGGGCTTCGCCATTGGCTTCGTCGTTGCCGTTGGCGCCTTCGTCGTTGCCGTTGGCGGCTGCTTCGTCGTTGCCGTTGCCGTTTCCATTGTGGTCTTCCACCGGAACCGCTTCGTAGGAAAGCTTGGCGAGCAACTCGGCCGGCAACTCCTCATATCCTTCCGGAAACTCAAGGGGCTCGTCCAACTCGAGCACCACCTCGATCACCTCGACCTCGACCTCGTACGGCTCCTCGCCAAGGGAGACGAGCACGTCCTCAAGATCGACGGTAAAAGCGTAGCCGGCGGCGAGCACCTTCAAGATATCTTCCTCTTCGAGCAACGTGCCGTTGTATTCGAGCGGCTCCGCTTCGGCGGCTGCGGCGGACACACTGCGCAGAAAGACGCCGATGTCGTCGACGGCGACCTCGATCAACTCCACGTTCTCGAACTCTTCGAATGCTTCGACATCCCGAAAGATCGCGTCGGCATAGGCACGCTGCTGTTCGGCGGTCATGGCCCCGGCGAACTCTGCGGGAATCGTCGGCATCAGCACAATCGCATTGCCGCGACGCTGCTCGTCGGTGATCTCCACCTCGAGCGGGACAATCTCCGGCTCGACCGGCTCCTCGGGGACTTCCGGCTCCTCGGGATCGTCCGGGTCCGGGTCGATCGGGTCGAACCACCACAGGTTATAAGAGTCGTCGTCATAGTCGGCGAGCCGCCAGGCTTCCGCCTCCGGGTCGATCAAAAAGATGAAGTAGATATGATACGGCTCGGTTTCACCGTCGTCGGCAAGCAGGCGTGCAATCCCGCGCGGCCCTTCCGGGGTCTCGAGGTGCCAAATCGGCTCCCCTTCTTCGTCGAGGTCCGGATCGACCTCGAGGCCGAGACCACGAATGTGCTCGCCCCACAGCTCGCTCGCGGTGAAGTAGTGGTTGCGGAAGCGCGCCGGCGAAACCTCCAAGTCGGCGGCCGGCTCGGCGATCACGTTGACGCGGAAGGCGTCTTCCGCAAACAACGCGTTGAGCGCCTCGTCGTCACCGGCGTCAAAGGCGGCGAGCAACTCTTCGAGCACCGCCTGCACCTGCGCGTCCGTCATCAACGCGTCGCGCAACTCCGCGTCGATCTCCGGCGCCTCCGGCTCGACCGGCTCCTCGGGATCTTCCGGTTCCTCCGCATCGTCGGTATCTTCCGTTTCGGTGTAGGCTTGCGCAATCTGCTGCTGATAGCTCGGGTCGAAATAGGCGGCAAGGCGCCATTCGCGAGCGTCGGCGTCGATGACAAACAAAAAGGCGACCGTGTACGGATCTTCCCCTTCCGGCGAGACGATCAACCACCCGTGGCCGAGCGGCCGCACCCCTACTTCGTACCACTGCGGTTCCCCTTCGGCGTCCCGTGGCGTGGCGACTTCGAAGTCAACGCCCTGGAAATACTCTCCCCAGGCGCCGCTGGCCGTGTAGTGCCGCTCGCGGAACGCGCCAACGTCCTCGTAGCCATACGCTTGCGCGTACTCCTCCAGCGATTGCTCGAACTCCTCGATGGCGAGGACCTCGTCGAGCCCCTCGTCATCGGCAAGAATCAACGCCGTCACCACCCGATCCAGCGCGTCCCGCACCGCCGTCTCGTTCATCAACGCTTCGCGCAATTCGGCGTCGATCTCGTCCGCCGCGGGCGGTTGTTCGTTTTCGTCCGCGACTTGCGGATCCTCCTGTTCCCCATTGTCGTTCGCGGAAGCGCCCTCCGGATCCGACCCGTTATCCTGCGCGTAGACGTAGCCGAACGCGCCGAACGTTCCTAGGCCGACGACAATTGTGACCGCCAAGAACAGCCGGCTAGCACTGAGGGTCCGCACCTGCATGACGTGGAGCCTCCGAAAAAGAGACGGGGGGATGTGGAAGTCCCCTTTCTTACCCTCCCGTAAAGCTCTTCGCAAGCTCCTTGGCGATCTCTCTGCAGGCGTCGGTTAACGCGCTCCGGGCGCCGTGCGCGGCCGTCGGCCCGGCCCCCTGGCTGTTTCCGGCGCCCGGATCAGCCAGAACCCGTGTTTCGTTCGACTCCAACTCGATCACCTCAAGGCGGTACTCGTTGATAAAGCGAAGCATCGCGCCGCTGCCCGTTTCCGTGGTGCTCGAGTAGCGGATTTCCACCGTGCCGGTGACGATATAGTTGACCGGCACCTCCGCGCCGAGCAGGTCGCGCACCTCCTCGACACTCATGTCGCGGATCTCGGCGACGGGTGTCTCGCGAAATTCGCGTGTCGAACGAGAAATCAGCACGTCGATTCCTTGGCGGCCGAGCTGACGGATCAACTCCCCTTCCGCGTCGAGGGCGAGCTCCATCGGACTACCGTGCTCGTCGTAGGCTTGCGCTTCCACGCGGAAGGCGAAGGTCAGGCGAAGCGCGACGTCGACCATCTCCTCCAAGATTTCGTTCAGGTCGAAGTCCACCGAAATGTCCGGGTAGCCCGGCGGGCGCACCAGGTTGTACTTCTGAATCAAGGCTACGAGTACCTG
>SKZP01000620.1 GCA_007127275.1 Planctomycetota bacterium | reverse complement strand
AGAACCGCCAGCAACGGTACGAGGCACAAGTGCGTTGGTCGGACCCAATGACCGTCGTCGCCGTGGTGCCGGACACTGCCGGTCGCTTCGAGATGCGGCTGGGCATTCGCGGCACGGAGTACGTCTCGGACTGGGTTCACGTCGAGGTGATGGAGGCGGCGTTCGGATTGCTCGGCGACTACCTCGAAGTCGGCCACCACATGGAGGAGATGCCGAACATTGCCTCGCCGACCATGTCACGGATTGATCCCTGGCTGACCTTCAACTCCGAGCACTCCTTCCGGCTGCCGTTTCCGGCGCAGTACTTCGCGGTGCGCTGGGAGGGCTACATTGAGATTCCCGAGCCGGGCACGCACACCTTTCGGTTGAGTACGAACTTGTCTCACGCCCGCTGGCGACTCGGCGGGCAAGAGATGCCGCGCCAGGCGACGGAGCTTGATCTCGAGGCGGGGCTGCATCCGGTCGTCGTCGAGGCCGCCTACAACAGCGGCTACCCCGTGTTTCGGCTGATGGAGTACCCTGGGCCGATCAGTGAGTTGCCGCATGATTACTGGCGACTCGGCATGCCGGAGCGAAACGGCACGGCGGTGATTCCTCCCGAGTATCTTTGGCCGCCGGAAATGTTTCGCACCGCCGATCAGCCGCGAGTTTTCGCGACGAATCCGGAGCCGGCGAGCGTGGGCCGCGAACTGACCATTGAGGGGCGGGGTCTCCAGACGCATTCCGGCGGCACCGACGTCTTTTTCAGGCCCATTGATGTCGGCGACCACGGCAGCGCCCACGCCGGCACGGCAACGGCGGCGTATGTGCTCGACGTCGAGGATACCCGTGTCGTCGTGCGCGTGCCGCCGCTCGAGTCGGGAGAGTATCAGTTGACCGTGCGCGTCGGCTCACTGCTCTCCGAGGGGATACGTGTCTTCGTCGAGCAGGACCTCGGCCTCGTCACCGAGTACGTCGCCTTGCAGTCCCCGGTCGAGGAGCCGTATGAGTGGAGTGAGGAGGAGCCGTACCTCGACGCCATTGATCTCCAACTACCGTTAGTGGACGCCGCACCGGCGGAGCTGGGGTACGGGCCGTTTGCCGCCCGCTGGCGGGGGTTCTTTTGGGCGCACGTCTCCGGCACCTACCGCTTTGTCTTTGAAACGAACGCCGCCCTGATCGTCGAGCAAGGGGACCGCGTGCTGTTCGAAAAGCCCCTGACGCCGGCGCCGGTGACGGTGGATGATTACGTGGAGATTGACGCCGCCTCGCTGCAACGCTTCGTCTTGCGTGCGACCTTTCCTGAGGCGAATCCGCACTTGCGGGTACGGGTGATGCCGCCGGGAGAGGCGGAGCGCGAGGTCACCTGGACCGACGCCTTGCCCCCCTTGGACTACGAACGCCGCGAACGGCCGGCCATACAGGCGCTCTCTCCCGCGAAGCTCGTCCCCGGCGAGTCGTTGACCGTTACCGCCGAGCACCTCGAGGGCAGCCGTCACCGCTTGCTCGTACCGACGCTTGAAGGCGACGAGTACGTCGAGCGGGAGATTCCCGCCACCCGCGACGGCAACACGCTCACCGCGACCGTTCCGAGCAACGTTGCCCCCGGCAGCCTGCGGGTGGTCGTCGACCGTTACCGCTCGCAGCCGCGCCTCTACGAGATTGCCCACGAGACCCCGCACGGTTTGCGCGGCAGCTACTACTGGTTCGCGAATACCTCGTTGCAGTCCTTCCCCGACGTCAGCAACCGCGAGCCGACCATGATTCGCCGTGACGCCGTCGTCGACTTTCCGCGTGACGCCGACTTCGTGATCCCCTTCACCTCGGAGAACTTTTTCGTGCAGTGGGAGGGCTACATTCGCATTGAAGAGGCCGGCGAGTACCGCTTCATCCTCGGCTCCGACGACGGCTCGCGCCTGTTCGTCAACCAGATTCAGGTGCTCGACAACGGCGGCTTGCACGCCTACCTCGAAGTCGAGGGACGCATCACCCTCGAGCCAGGCGTCTATCCCATCCGCATTGATTTCTTCGAAAACTACGGCCGGGCCGCCTGCCGGCTTTTCTGGGTACCGCCGGGTGAAAGCGAGCAAGTGATTGTGCCAAGCGAGAACCTCTACGCCCCCGGCGAAGCCCCGGCAGAGTGAGCGCACTGGCGGTGATTCGCATACGCGTGCCCGGCAGCGGCGCAACACGGGCAACGCCCGAAAGCCGGTTGGCCTTGCCGAAACAAGGCAAGCGCAGGCGCGCCCTGTGCCCGCCTCAGAACTGAAAATTCCAAACGGCATTCGGGCGAAGCCCGTGGGTTTGTTCCGCTTTCCACGGGACTACCGGTTCAGCTTCCACGCAGTTCTCCGTCTTGCTCCGGGCACCGAGATGGTAGACTTGGGAGTACGGTCGAAATGCTTCGTGCTTGCCTCACCTGACGTTTCGAACGGTTGCTCCCGGATCATGTTGCACGCGCATCTCGAGACATCAACGAGGCGTGCGCCTCCCTCGACAATCTTGCGCGACACCCCGGCAGGTAGTTGTTTCCATGCGGCTTGCGCTCGTTCTCATCCTGTTGACGGGACTTTCCCTCGTGGCTGCGCCGGTCTTCGCACAGGACTCGGCGGAGAATCAGCATTCGCCGTTCGAGCGCACGCTGCGCCCCATTGACGACCCGTTCGACCCGGAGCCGCCGGACGAAGATGCGGAGAACGACGAGCGCGCCGGCCGAGACATGGCCGAGCGCGTCGGCTCCGACCGTATCTACCTCGAAGACGGCAGCCTGCTTGACGGTCGCCTTACCGGATACGCTCGCGGTGAGTTGCGCATTGCCGTTGCCTCGCTCGGTGAGGTCGGCGTCGACCCGGACCGCGTCGTGCGGTATTCGCTGGCGCGCGACCGCGTCTTCTACCTGCAGGAGCGTCCCGGCACCGAATCCCGCGCCGTCGTCGTCTCCGTAGGCGTCGGCGGGCAATTGACGCTTCGCGAGGCGAACGCCGGCTTCGAGCAACCCTTCCGTTACGACGAGATTCACCGACTTCGCGCCACGCCCATCCCGGCCGGCACCTGGACCGTCGAGGGCCGCCTGGCAAGTGCGCTAAGCTACGGCAACTCCGAGTCGCTCTCCTTGGGCTTCGACGTGCGCACCAACCGGTTTTCGCGCCGGGAAACGGTGGAGTTCGAGGTGGGCTTTCTTTTCTCCGAGTTCGAACGCCGCGTCACACAACGCCTCATGCGAGCCCAGGCTCGCTACCGCTACTTTCCGTTCGAAGCGGTCGGCGGCCTCGTCGAGACGCGGCTGCGAAAGGACGAGTTCGCCGGCGTCGACTTCCGAAGCATCACCACGCTCGGCCTCGTCTTGCGGCCCAGCTACGAGCCGACGCAGCACATGCTCTTCAGCCTGAGTCTGAGCTACAGCTTCGAGAACTTGGTCGAGAGTTCGCACAACTACCTCGGCGTCGAGGCCGCACTGGCGCTGCGGTACGACTTCACCACAACGCTCGGATTGCGCGGCGAGGCATGGTTCAACGTCAACCTCAATGACGACGAACGCTGGAAGTTTCGAGCCATGGCCGAGCTGCGCATGGCTATTGTCGACGCGTTCGGCTTTCACCTGCGCGTCGAGAATCTCTGGATGGGCAAAGCCCCCGAGGGCTTCCGTCGCAACGACCTGCGCCTTTTAGGCGTGTTGAGCTTTGCCATCCAATTGTAGGGCGCCCGAGGTGACGTGAACGGAATGCCGAGCCGGGGAGTTACGGCACGACGCCGTGTAGCCGTGGCCGCATGCGCAGGCCGTAGTCGTCACGCAAGGTGATTCGCGCAGGTACGCGGAGAGTCGTGGGAAGTCTCCTCATCTCGGCACGCCATCAGAAAACGTCGGCCCTCCGAGGCGCATCGATGTGTTTCGTGTGCGCCTCGGAGGGCCTTCGTCCTCCGCTCCCTTTTTTCACCACGGGGGGGCTTTCGACCAAGCGGGGGGAATGCGGATCATGCGTCGTCGCGGATGTGCGTAAGTTGCAGGCGCGCCTCTTGCTCGTCGCCATCTTCTCCGCGGCGCGGACGACCAATCGCCTCGATCTCGCTGCCGACGCGCTCGTTCAGCTTGAGCGCTTCGGCCTCGACGCGGACGCGGCCGTGCTCGGCTTCGACGTAGAATTCGCCGTCGCCGTTCTTGGTCAGCGTACCCGTGACGAGCACGCCTCCCTTGGAAAGACGCTCCACCTCCTCGTGGTCGAGGTAGTGAAAGCGGTCACCGAAGAGCGTGCTAAGCAGGTGTAGCGTTTCGTTGCGGTCCATGCCGGTGTTCTTGTGGTGGCGCGTCCAGAAGTCATGCCACCAATCCACCGGCTGAACCTTCGGGCCGTCGTATTCCGTCGGGCGCCCGGTGTCGCCGT
>SKZP01000241.1 GCA_007127275.1 Planctomycetota bacterium | reverse complement strand
CCTCGGCCATGCCGAAGACGGCGGCGCGTTGCAGCCTCGGCTCCCCCTGCGTGCGAAACCGTTCGAGCACGCCAATGTAGCCGTCGCCACCGTAGGTGCCGAGCGCAAGCAGCGCCTTCTCCTGCTGCACCGGTGTGCCGTCGCGGGCCAACGAAATCAGCATGCCGAACTCACCGGCAATGCCGTAGCCGGTGACGGCCGCAATGACAATGCGCTCCTCGGGGTGGGCGAGCGCGCGCCGCAACTCGCGCTGCGCACTCGGGGCTCCGCTGTGCGCGAGCGTCAACAGCGCGTTGCCGTAGTGCACCGGATGCTCGGCGCGCTCGAGGTGGCGCAGCGCCTCTTGCTCGACCTCGCGTTCGCCGAGTTGCGCGCGCGCAAGCAGGATATACGACGGCACGAACGCGTCGCCGCCGCGCTCGTCCAATTCACGTTCATACGCCCGGCGCAGCGCCGGCAGCGCATGCCGGTCGCTGCCAATCTCGCCGAGGGCCATCGCGCAACTGGCCCGCACCACCGCCGAGCGGTCGCGCGTCAACCGCGCGGCCAGCAGCGATTCGACGCTCATCTCCTCGTGGACGAGCTCCCCGAGCCCCGCCTGTTCGAGTTCACGCGCCACGAGCGCCTCGCCCCGTTCGACCGTGTCACGGCCCAGCCGTTTCAACCCCAACACGGCGTCCCGACGCAGGTTCGGCTCCGACTCATGCAGTACGCGCACCAGCAAGGGGACCGCCTTGGGGGAACGGCTGCGCGCCAATTGCTCGACCGCCGCTTCGCTCTCCGCCGGGGAGTCGCTTTCGAGGCGCTTTCGAACGTCGGCCAGTTCATCCTCGAATGCCCCGGCAATCTCGTTGGGCAGGTCGTAGAACATGAACTTGAGCGGGTATACCACCGCACCACCGGCGACGCGGAACGGAAAGGAGACGACGTTCTGCACCTCCTGGCCCGTGGATAACTCTCGCTGCTCGCTCATCTGCTGCTCCACCGTCTCCGAGGACGTGCAGTTGCCGAGCACGAGCAACACGAAGACGAACGAGCCAAGCATCAGGTAGCCGACGAGGCAGACACGCAGCATCCGTTGCCAGCGTCGACGCGGCGCCTCACCCGGCGCGACAAGTTCCTCGCTTGCCGCGGTTGCAGGCGCGGGTTCGTGAGGCTCGTTTGATGGGAACGGAGTTGCTGCCTTCATGGCTCGACCTCATGAGATACGGCGTTCAATCCAGTGGCACCGGTTCGCCGCGCAAGAACGCAATGATCTGTTCGACCGGTCGCAGACCGGAGATGGAGTGAGCGTCGTCCGGTCCGTCGACAATGGCGAGCGCCGGAACGTGCGAAATCCCCGTGCGTAGGATCGCACCTTGGTCGTCGGGGATTTCGGCGACGATGACATGGTAGTCGTTCAACACCTCAAGCACACGCGGATCCTGCATGGTCGCGCCGAAGTACTGGATGCATACGGGGCAGCCTTCCTTGCTACCGAGTACGAGCGTCGGCTTTCCACCTATATACAGCGGCCCGCCGGGTGCGGGGTCGAAGCGCGCGAAAAATTCCTCTTTCGTTTGCTCGGCCTCGGCAAGCGGATGCCACACCTCCTTCAGCACGAAAACCCCCGCGGAGACGAACACGAAAACCCCCGCGCCCACCAGCAGCACATGCTGGCGCGGCCACCACCATCCCTCGCGTTTGGCGAGGTGAATGGTATTCGGGCGCGTCAGCTCGACGACCAGCAGCGCCACGCTCGTCGCTGCGCTCGAAAGGCAGACCGGGCAAAACTCGCCGATGAACACCGCCTGGAACCAGGTGAAGTACACCGAAAAGGCGAACGCGCCGAGGATCAGCCAACGACGCATCCCCAGCAAGGAACGCCAGCGCTTCAGCGCGTCCTTGTCCGCGTCGCTCTTCGGTCGCGAAATGACCACCGCGGCGCTGAGCACGACGAGCAGGCCGTAGCCGGCAATGCCGAGCCAGGCAATGGGAACGCCGAGGTGGTTCGCAAAGACCGGCAGCAGCACCGCCATGCATTGTTCGAGGCCGCCTTCCACGGTGCAGCCAATGAGCATCTCGCCACGCTGCATCAGCCACGCCCCGACGCTCAAGCCCACGCCGATCAGCGCAAAACCGAGCAGCAACCAGTCGCGCACCTCGGGGCCGAGTTGCGACTTGTCGGCAACGATCGTATAGGCGCGTTTCTGTTCTTGGTGTGCGCTCATGCGAGCCGGTGGCAGAGTCGTGACGTGGAACCGCGAAACCGTTCGTCGACATGATAGTCTCCGGTCACGCCGGTGAGCAATCCCATCCCGAGCGGGAAACCTCGAAGAAACGCACTCAAGTCAAGCCCCAAGCGGCCGCCGGCAGCCAGAATGCCGTTGCAGCGGCATCAGAATCGAATCCGTGGGTGGCACGTCGCGGGCAAAGCCCACGGGCTTCGCCCGTGGGTCGGATCCTGTTTGCGCTCCCGACCCACGGGCGAAGCTCGTGGACTTGTTAGGCTGTGCAAGCCACGCATCCCGCAGACGGGCACGTCGGGCACAAGCCTACGGCTGTGGCCCGTGCGCTCCTGTACTTGGTGAGGCGCACCCCACGGGCCGTAGCCCGTGGGCTTGTAGAATCAACAGCTCCCTGTCTACGGGACGCATGGCTATGCAAGGCGGAGAAGATAAGCAGCACAGGCGTGACTTTGCCACGTCGAGCAGCGAACCGACGACAACGCAGCACCGCGGAGCGCAGCAACTCAAGTTCGAAAGCAATTCTCTGACAGCTCCTGAGGAGCAGCGCGAACAGATGGCGTGGCCGTCCTACGGATGCAATCCGCGAAACGGAACTCCCGCGAACCGACGTTGCGGTTCACGGGATCCTCGTCCGGCATGCTCGGATGAACCGGCGTTATTCGTTGCTGCCGTCGCCGCGCTCGACGTGGCGCACCGGGATGCGGCGCGGCCGCGCCTCGACACCCTTGCGCACCGTTAGGACGAGTACGCCGTGGCGCAACTCGGCGTCTATGCCGTTCGGGTCCGCTTCCTCGCCGAGGCGGAAGCTGCGCAGGTAGATGCCGCGGGGACGCTCCCGTTGGACTTGCCGGTCCCCTTCCTGCTCGTGCAGCCGCAGTGGAGCGGCGACTCGCAATTCGTTGTTCTCGAGCACCACGTCCAGTTGCTGCACATCCGCCCCCGGCACGTCCATCGCCACCACCCAGTCGGCGGCGCGTTCAATGATGTCGGCCGCGGGACGAATCGGCCGAATCAGGGCCGTCCCGTTCGCAGTCGTCGCCGTGGTCATGATGACGCACCTCCTCCTCCTCACCTTTGTTTGCTTGTCATTGATGCTTTGCATGGGCGAAAGCCCGTCAGGGAGACGAGTGACCTCCCGAGTCGAAGGAGTCGGCACACGCCGTAGACTCGGGCGCTTCACTTCCCACGTCCCCGTTTACAGGTTTCGCGCACAAGTGCATGCGAAACTCGTGGCATGCGGGTGCAACGGGGGCTCCCGTTGTTCGCGCGGCTCGAATTGTGGAAGCCGTGCGGGGGAGTGCGCTAGCGGTTGCCGTTGCGGTTGCCGTTGCCGTTGCCGTTGCCGTTGCCGGTTTCGCCTTCGCCGGTCACTGTTGCGTCGTTGGTTTCGGTGATGGCTTCGCGCGGTTGCGGCGCATCCCCTTCGCTGACGCGCACGTTGATTCGGCGCGGCCGGTCGGCCACGCGCCGCGGCAGGCGAACTTCGAGGATGCCGTTGCGGTAGTGTGCCTCGATTTGGTCGGCTTCGACGCGGAAGGGCAACTGCAGCGCGCGCATGACGTCCCCGCCACGGCGCTCCCGCCGCAGGTAGCGCTCCCCGTCGTTGAGCGTCGGCTCGGCACGCCGCGCCCGCAGGGTCATGGTTTCGTCGACCACCTCCACGTCGAGCGAATCCGGCTCGACCCCCGGCAGCTCGACGAAAAGCACAAGTTCTTCCCCGCGGGCGACCACGTCCATGGCCGGCTTCAGCGGCGCCGCCTGGAAAGCCCCCCGCGACTCGAACATCGGCGAGTCGCTGAAGCGTTGCGTCCAATCCTCGTCGAGTTGGCGAAGCAGATTGTGCAGGTACATACGAAGCTCCTTTTAGGTTGGTGACAGACTCGCGTGTGTGTGGATGCGTCCTGATGATGCCGCTGCCGCTCATGCACACACACGCAGGGTTGGGAAAAGCCCACCGACCCAACCGCTCAATCTTCTCCAAGCAACCGGCGTGCCAATTTCGCCCCTCGCGAGGCAGCGCCCGTGACGTTGCGGGAGGCTGGCGAGTTGCACGGCGTTGCGACGCTCGCCTTTTTCGGCAGACTGAAAACCTGGCACAGCGGGCGCGTGCCATGTCGCCAAAGCTGTGACGCAATGT
>SKZP01000447.1 GCA_007127275.1 Planctomycetota bacterium | reverse complement strand
ATGTGCAGAACGACTTCTGCCCCGGCGGTGCGCTCGCCGTCGAGGAGGGGGACAAGGTCGTCGCGCCCATCAACACCTTGATTCCTCGCTTCGACACCGTCGTCGCCTCGCAGGACTGGCATCCGGAGGATCACTTCAGCTTCGACTCCGAGCCCACGTACGTTGACGGCTCCTGGCCGGTGCATTGCGTCGCGGGGACGCCGGGGGCGAGTTTTCATCCTGCGCTTCAATTGCCGGAGAGCGCGCACCGCGTACAGAAGGCGACAACGCCGGAGCGCGAGGCCTACTCCGCCTTCGACACGACAGGCCTCGCTCCGTGGTTGCGTGAGAGAGGCGTCAAGCGCCTCTTCGTCGGCGGTCTCGCCACCGACGTGTGCGTCAAGGCGAGCGTGCTCGCGGCATTGCAGGAGGGCTTCGAGACGTATGTGCTGCGGGATGCCGTGCGCGGCGTCGCCGACCAGGAAGAGGCGCTTGAGGAGATGCGACAGGCGGGCGCTGCGGTGGTCGAGTCGTCGCAAGTCGTCGGAGGTGCGGCGTGAGCGGATCCGTCGAGTCAGCGGGTGCGCCGCAGGGCTCGGGCGACACCGGAAGCAGCTTGAGCGACGTCGGCGCCGCGTCGCCGCTGGCCCCTTGGTTTCGGCGCGAGCGGCTTGCGCTGCTTACCGACTTTTACGAAGTCACCATGATGGGCGGGTACCTCGCCAGCGGCATCAGCGAGCAGCCCGCCTGCTTCGAGTATTTCTTTCGCCGCTTGCCGCCGAACACCGGCTACTGCGTCACTGCGGGGCTGACGCACCTGCTGGAGTTTCTCGAGCACTTGCACTTTGCCGAGGACGACCTTGCCTACCTCGAGAGCCTCGACATGTTCCCGCAGGCGTTCCTCGACCGGCTTGCCGCGCTGCGCTTCACCGGTACGCTGCGCGCCATTCCCGAGGGCTCGGTGGTGTTTCCCAACGAGCCCATTGTGCAGGTCGAGGCGCCGCTGATTGAAGCGCAGTTGATCGAGACGTTTCTGCTTAACGCGCTCAATTACCCGACGCTGATTGCGACGAAGGCGGCCCGCTGCGCCTACGCCGCCGAGGGGGATCCGGTGCTCGAGTTCGGGCTGCGCCGCGCCCAGGGGCCCGACGGCGGCATCTGCGGCGCCCGCGCCGCCATGATCGGCGGCTGCGCGGCGACAAGCAACGTGATGGCCGGCAAACTCTACGACGTGCCGGTCAAAGGGACCCAGGCGCACTCCTGGATCATGGCCTTTCAGAACGAGCTCGACGCCTTCCGTGCCTACGTGCATGCCTACCCGGAGAACCCGACGCTGCTCGTCGACACCTACGACACGTTGGAATGCGGCGTACCCAACGCCATTTGCGCCTTTCAGGAAGCGCTTGCGGATCACCCCCACTTGCGGGCCTCCATTCGGCTCGACTCGGGCGACCTTGCCGCGATGTCCAAGGGGGCGTACAAGCAACTCACCGAGGCCGGCTTCGAGGATCCGTTGATTGTCGCCTCGAGCGAGCTCGACGAGGACCTGATTGCGGATATCAAACGCCAAGGCGCGAAAATCAACGCCTGGGGCGTGGGAACGCACCTGATTACCTCGCGGGACTACCCGGCGTTGGGCGGCGTCTACAAGCTGATGGCCGTCGAGGACGGCGGTACGTGGCAAGCGAAAATCAAACTCTCCAGCAACCCGGAAAAGACGACCAACCCCGGTCGCAAACAACTCGTGCGCTACTTCGACGAAGCCGGGGCCCCGCTTGCCGACGTGATGTACGACAGTGGCGAGGCGGTTGCCCAAGGCCCGAACGTGGCCGCCGTCGACTCGGTGCGACTGCACGAGCATTTGCGCGTCAAAGGGGTCGCAAGCGCCGAGCCGCTGCTGCAAACGTATATCAAGGATGGATGTGTCATCACCCGCGAGCCGACTACCCTCGAGTTGAAAGCTCGCGCCCAAGCACGCATTGAGGCGCTGCCGGCCGAGTTGAAGCGGCTGCGCAACCCGCACGAGTACCGCGTATTGCTCTCCCCAGCACTAGCCGAGAAGAAGCGCAATCTCCTCGTCGAGTATCTCACACGCTAGAACGACACCGTGGATTGGTTGCAAATGCAGCGCAGGCAAGTGTTTCGTCAGGCAAGTGTTGCGTCAGGCAAGTGTTGCGTCAGGCAAGTGTTGCGTCAGGCAAGTGTTGCGTCAGGGCCCAACGCCGGGTTGAGCTACTGCGCTCGACTGTGCTGCGTTGTCGTCGACTTTGCTCAACGTGCCAAGTGGCACGCCTGCGCTCCGCCTCGCCCACTCTTCTCTCGTCACGCTCGACCCGAAGATTTCGTCATGACACAACACTAGCGTTGGGCGTCGAGCCAACGGGTGAGCGTGTCGAGTGCTTGCGGCGCGAAGGTTTGCTTGAGGCGGGCGTATTCGCTGATGGCGCCGGTTTCGCTCTCTTGGAAGAGGTGATTGAGCTCGGGCAGCGCACGCAGGGTAACGTGGTGGTTGCCGCCGCGGATCAGCGCCTTCCAAATCTCGGGGAGGTTCTGCTCCCAGTGGACCTGCGTGTCCAGCATGCCGTTCATGGCAAGCACGGGGACGTCGACGCCAATGCGTTCGAGGTCGGGGCGCGGGTCGTAGCGCAGGAAGTAACGGAACCACGGGCTGCCTAGATGAAGCAGGTATTGCTCGACGAGGGTGTCACGGTCTTCGAGCTGCGCGCGCTCGTCTTCGTCCGCTTGCTCGGATAACTCCTTGAGCGCCTCCCGAACGGCCTCTCGCAAGTCCTCCCCTTCGAGTTCGCCCACGAATAGCGGCAAGAGACGCCGCTGCAGACGTGTGTTGAACGCAATGTCGGCCGGGTCGGCATCCTCGGCCTCGGCAATGAGGCGCTGCTGCTTGAGCAGGATTTCGTCGCCGGGTACCCCGGGGCTTGCGAGCAGCACAAGAAAGGCAATGCGGTGCTCGTGCCTTTCATCGCGGGCCGCGGCGTGAATGGCCTTGAGGCCCCCTTCCGAGTGGCCGACAAGTCCCATGCGCTCGGGGTCCATGCGCTCGTCGGTGTGCAGGAAGCGCAACTTCGCATGCGCGTCGCTGGCGAAGTCGGCGGTGGTCGCCGCGTCGAACTCGCCGGTGCTTTCGCCGACGCCGCGGTCGTCGCAGCGCAGCACGGCGAAGCCGTGGCGCGTCAGGTGGTCGGCAATCACCGCAAACGGCTTATGCTCGAAGATGGTCTCGTCGCGGTCATGCGGCCCGGAGCCGGTGAGCAATACCACGGCCGGATATGGCGGCGCCACCTGCTCGGCGCTCGGCACGGTGAGCGTGCCGGCCAGGGTGTGGCCGTGTTCCGGATGCTCGACGCGCACCTCTTCGACGGTATAGGGAAACGGCGGCGTCGGCGTCTGCGGCCGGTGAAACGTAAGCGGCTTGTCGCTGCGTTCGAGCTTGAACGGCATTCGTTGGCCAGCCTGCTCGAAGGTACCTGCGAGGATGTCGCCGGATTCGTCGAGTGTGCCGGTGAAGACGGCGTCGCCAACAAGCGTGGACATGACGAAGCGGTAGCTGTCCCGGCTTCCGTTGACGTTGTTTGCGCCCTCGCCCTCGCCCTCGTTGTTGTTGTCGTTGTCGTTGTCGTTGTCGTTGTCGCCGCCTCGTTCCACCTCGACACGGCTCAACGGGAAGTCTCGCACGGCTTGCGCAGGAATGCTGATGGTACCGAGCCAGGTACCACCTGGGGTGCGGCCGAGATGAACGGCGATGTCGAGTTCCATTCGGTTGGGTAGCTCAATGGCGCCCTTAAAGTACTCCGGCTGTTCGAACTCCTGCTGCGTCGGATGGCGGCGCAACGTCAGTGTAAGCGGCTCGCCCACGAGTTCGCCGTCGTGGTGTCGCTCGAGCGTGCCGCCGGCGTACTGATACGTTGCGGCGTTTTCGCTGCCGTTGCGCTGAAGTGTGACGGCAACGTGCAGGCTGTGTCCGCCGGGGGCGGGTACCTCGAGGCGAAACTCGGTACCGCCGGCGCTGACCTCAACCTGGCTTGCTTCGGTGCCGGAGAGCGCAAAGGCCGTTGCGTGCACCGTGGCCGACCACGCGAGCGCTTCTGCCCCGTCAACTTGCACTACCTCGAGCGTCACCGCGAACAAGGAGGGTGCCTGCGCCGCCGCGTCGAATTCGAGTTGTCCAATCCAACGGCCGGCTGCCGGCTGCGCCTCGTCGAAGGGTATTGTTTCTCCGTCGAGCGGATCCGCCGCCGCGGCTTGTGCCGGTGCATCTCCGTTGTCGTCGGCCGTAGCCGGCAACGACACACCGAGCGCAAACAGGGCAAGCACCGCAAGAACCCTCCAACCTCGCCCATTCCTTGGCTGCACGGCCGGCCACGTTACATCACTCATCCGTCTCTT
>SKZP01000357.1 GCA_007127275.1 Planctomycetota bacterium | reverse complement strand
TGCCCCCGTCGTTGCGACAATACTCGACCGGCCGGCGCGACGCATGGGGCCGTCACACCATGCCATGCGCCCCACTGCGCCTCGCGGCTACCCAAGGGTCAGGCGTCTCGGCCGCATCTTTCGCGCACCGCTCAGCAAGCCCGCACCTTACTAGGAAGACCGACCTAGAGCCAGGGAGCGGAATCACAAAAGCATTCCCTCCGGCAGCAGACGGGCAGCCGCGCCGCGCGTATTCGGTGACGGGCAAGGACGGCTACGTACCGGGGCAACTGACGCCGGTGCCGCCGAGACCGCAGTAGCCGTGCGGGTTTTTGGCGAGGTACTGCTGATGGAACTCCTCGGCGTAGAAAAACGGTCCCGTCTCGTCACACTCGCGGATTTCGGTGGTGATCTCGCCGTGGCCGGCTTCGTTGAGTCGTTGTTGGTAGGCGTTGCGCGAGGCCTCCGCTTGGCGGGCTTGCGCGGCGCCGGTGGAGTAAATGGCACTGCGGTACTGGGTGCCAACGTCACCCCCCTGACGCATGCCCTGAGTCGGGTCGTGGTTCTCCCAGAAGAGTACGAGCAAGTCGGAGTAGCGAAACTTTTGCGGGTCGTAGACGACTTGCACCGCTTCGGTGTGTCCGGTCATGCCGCTGCAGACTTCCTCATACGTGGGATTGGGGGTGTAGCCGCCCATGTAGCCGACTGCGGTCGAGTAAACCCCGTCGAGTTGCCAAAACTTGCGTTCCGCTCCCCAGAAGCAGCCCATGCCGAAGTAGGCGAGTTCGTGTCCGTCCGGCCACGGCCCCTTGAGCGGAGTCCCCAGCACGTAATGCCGCGACGGCACCGACATCTCCTCGGCACGCCCCGGAAGCGCTTTCTCCTGCGGCACCATCTTCGTTTTGTTCACGCCAATCACCATCTTGCTCGAATCCGTTCTTCTCCGGATCAGCCCGTTCCACCTGGCACAACCTTAACGCCGTCGAGCCCCCGTCTACAATGCAGCATTCGACCGAGCGTACCCCCCCGAAGGGGCATCAGAGGCTAGTAGTCCGTCACGTTTGATTCCACGGGTGAGGCTACTGCGCTCGACCCGGCTCCGTTATCGTCGTTCACAGCTTCCCCAAACCAAGAGTCGGACGTTACGGCCGGGTCTCTAGCCCAAGGTGGACGCGCGGAATCCGGCGTGCAGTTAACGTGTGACTTGAAAACTTAGTGGCGGTGCCATGCCGGCGCCGGCGGGGTTGTAGTACTCCTGTACCGTGGAAACGGGGCTGGTGACGGTGCCGGTGGCGGTGGGGAGAATGGTCAGCTCCGCGTCGAAGGAGCCGTGGTCGAGCAGGTAGAGGCGCACGTCGCGGCCGCTGATCTCGTAGCGCTCAATACGCGCGGCGGCGACCATCTCCTCCAGCGCGTCCTCGAATACGCGGAAGGTGCCCGGCAGGCCGACGGTGAGGATCAATTGCGGCGGCGCTTGGTTGGCTCCTTGCGCCTGCGGTGGCTCGTAGCCGTTGCCGGGCCACCAGGGGTCGAGGTGGCGCGCGGCGAAGGATTTGCGCTCCAACTCGAGCTTCAACGTGGTGCTTTCGCCGAGCGTGAGGGTTTGCGTGCCGGGGGTCACGCGGAGGTCGAAGGCGCGCGCGCCTTGCGGAAAGCCGCTTGCGTCCGGAAAGACCATGTGACGGTCAATGCGCACGTCGACGGGGCTGCCGTCGGTGGCGAGGGTGAGGCGGTTGGCAGTTTCGGCCTCGAAGCTGAGTTGCACCATGCGCCCCTCTTCGAAGGCGCTGCCAAGATCAATGGGCCGAAACGGCTGGCCGTTGAAGGAGCCGCTCAAGGTGCCTTGCGGCACATCTCCGCTTTGGCGCTCAAGTGCGGCAAGCGCGCGAAGGGCGATGCCTGTGGTGAACGTCGAGTCCCACATGCCGCGGGCGTCCAGTTGCGCGAGTATGGCGCTGCTCAAGGGGGTGCGCAGCACGTCAATGTCCGGGTCGTCGCTGTGCGTGGTGCCAAGTAAGACCAGCGCGGCCACCTCTTGCGTTGCGGCGTGGCCGCGAGCCCCGGTCAGCGTCCGGCCGTGGCGCCATTCGCCGTGCAAATCCGGCAGGCGGAACTCGTCGCCCGCGGCGTCGAGCGGGATGCGGCCGTACATCTCGTCGAGCGCGCGCTGGTAAGCGTCGTGTTCGCCAAGTTCGCCGAAGATGTTGAGCAGCATGGCGAGGTCGTGCGTGGCGAAGTATGCGGGGCGCGTCTGCTGCAGGCGCTCGAGTATGAGTCGCACCGGCGTCGGCAGACTGCTTGGCGCGTCATTGCGGGCGTGCATCGCGGCGATGATGCCCCACAAGCCGACCAAGTTCGTCGTGGTCATGTCGCTTCGCGTGGCGAGGGTCTCGGCGAAGCGCTCGACAAGCGTTTCGAGCAGGTCCTCGTCGACGTCGACGAACTCTTGCAACCCGCTGAGCACGTAGAGCGCGTAGCCGTTGAGCCACGTGTCCCAGTGGTAACGCCGAAAGGGGAAGCTGCCGAAGCGTCCGTCGCCGTCATAGAAGGTGAGCAGTCGCTGATACGCAAGCGAAAGGTTTTCGCGTGCTCGTTCGTGGGCGTCTGACTCTTCTTCGGCGTCGTAAGTGCGGGCAATCTCCAGGTTGACGAGCGTTTGCGAAAGAGACTGCTCGAAGCAGCCGGTAGGATGGCGCAGCAACGCGTCTCGCGCGGAAAGCAAGCGGCGGTAGCTGCTGGGCTGCACGGTCATCACGACGCGGCGATTCGCATTGCGCTCGTAGTGCTCGCGCGCGCGCTCCGTCGCGTTCTCCGGTGCAAGCCGCGGAAAGGGTACGTCGAGCTCGCGGGCGCCGGCGACGCGCACCGTTTCGCTCCTGCTGCGCGCCACGCCGGCCGGTTCAACGCGCACCGGCACGGCAATGGCGTCGCTGGCGGAGTCTCCCTGCGCACGGACCTGCAACTCGTGCTCGCCGGCGTAGCGCACATGAAGCGTCGCCCTCGCATGGTTGGTCCCCTCGGCCTCGACCTCGAAGCGGAAGCTAGCGTCACCTTCGAGCTCAAACCACGGCGCCTCCTGCAGGGTCACCTCCACGTAGGTCGAGCGCGACCCGTAGTTCATCACCGTCAGGGGCACGTCGACGACGTCGCCGGCGGTGAGAGTGCGTGGCACTTGCAGATTGAGAAACAGCTCCTGAAAGACGCGGAAGGTAGCCTCTCCCTCCCCAAAGGCGCCGTCGGCGGTATGTGCTTGCGCGCGGACCTTCCAGGTGGTGATGGAGTCGGCCATGCGCGGGATTCGCACGGTGGCACGGCCCTGCTCGTCCGTAATCAAGCGGTGGTTCACGTACAGCGTCTCGGGAAAGTCGCGCCGCGTCGCCGACTCCTCCCCGTCGACCGGCTGCGACGCCTCGGCGTGGTCCAACTCGTCGGTGCCCGTGGCGGTATGCTGCGTCCGTGACTCCGCCATGGCGTCCGCGCTCGCGGCTTCCCCGTCGTGCATGTGCACAGACTGCGCACTGGCGCAACCGGGCAGCGACGCCCATACCACTAAGCCGCACCCGGCGACGAGCACGAGGGCAAAGCGGGACAAGTCTGCGAAACGGAGTGGAAACCACTTGACCATGATCGGCGCTCGTACGGGTTGTCACGGGTACGGGGTGGCTCACGCTCAAGCGTGGATGGGCGCCGCGGCGACGGCGAGAGGACTCCGACATGTTACCTCATTCGCCGCATGCGCCGCCATATGCGTAGACGTGGATTCGTTCGTCGAATACGGTACGGACGTACCGGTGACCCCGTGCGCCGGTGAGGAGACGAGGGGAAGAACTGACTTTCGGAGGCAAGGATGCAGAGACCGCCGTTCGAGCCGGAGGCCCACGAGGTTGCCTCGCGCCGCAAGACGTGGCTTGCCGAGGGAAACGCGGTTCTGGATGCGCGCCAGTGGTGGTGGCACACCGAGGGACAGTGGCACGGCTCGGCGCTTGTCTCAGACACCGAGACGGCATTGACCGGCGCCGAGGCGCTGCAAGCCTGGCTTTCCGCGGGACTTTCTGAGGATGCGTGGCCGGACGGCGCTCCGGCGGTGGCGCAGGTGGACGGCGTCGCCGCGCGCGGCTTCGTCTACTCCCACCGGCGCAAGGCCGACCTCGTCGTCACGCTGACGCGCTTGCGCATTGACCCTGCGGGCGACGGTGAGGAAGCCTTGGACGTCGCGAGTCTCGGAGGCAACGGTCGCGTCACCGCACTCGACTCGCTCGCGGACGCAGCCCTGGCGCCGGTGTGGGGCGACGCCATGCTGCGCACCGCAGCGGTGTGGCTCGAACTCGACCCCGAGGCTAACGCCGAGCGAGCGCTCGACCTTGCGCGTACCGCCTACGAGACCGAGCCCGGCGAGCATCGCACCG
>SKZP01000710.1 GCA_007127275.1 Planctomycetota bacterium | reverse complement strand
GCCCCGCGGCATCACGAGGTCGCCCCTGCGCAAGTCCCCCACAGGGACGAGGGCGTCGACGACTTCTAGATCCTCGCGGAAGACAAAGCGAGGGTCGTCGTCGCTGGGGTAGGCGCGCTGCTCAAAGTCGGTCTGGATGCGCTTGACGACGTCGAGCGCACGCAAGTATGCGTCGCCAACCGACTCGTGCTGCCGCCACATGGTCGTCGCTCCCTGCAAAATGGCAATGGCCGCGCCCGCGAAAATCACGAGAACGGCGCTGGCGACGAGAATCTCCGTCAGCGTAAATCCCCGCGCAGCGTGGCGGCCCGTTCCGGCAAAGGCCCGTCTCATGGCGATCAACATACGCGTCGAGAAGCGGTGACACAGCCTGCACGAGTATAACAGGCCGACGCCAGAAATTGAAAATTCGGCCGTTCTCGCTGCGACGGCATTCGTTGCAGGAAAGGCGGAAAGGCTCCGCAGCGCATGCAGGCTTGTCCCTTCACGGGGGGCGAAGCTAGACTCGCACTCGCGTGCCGGCCTTGAACATTGTTGCTCGTTGCAGGACACCACCCATGACCGTTCGCTCCGTGGCCTCCCTCTGCATGCTCGTCGCGCTGCTTGTTGCGCCGGCCCTCTCCGCCAGCGGCTGCTCGCGCAACTTGAACGAGCGCACCGAGCAGGAGCGCATCCACGCCTCTGCCGAATTCCGCACCCGCGGCCACTACGACGTCGCCAATCAACGGCTCGTGCGCGCCGTCGGCAACTACATGGAAGCGGTGCGCATTCTGCCAGAGGACGCGGAGAGTTACTGGCAGCTTGCGCGCATCTACCACACGCTCGGCTTCGAGGCCCAAGCGGCAGTGATGGCCACCAAAGCACGCCAGCACGAGCCGGAGCTCTACGAGCCGAAGGAACTCGAGCCCGTTGCCGTCGACGACCCGGAAACCCACGCCTCCGCCCTCGCGCCGCGCCCCATCCCCGAGGACGCCGACTGGGTACGCCCGCCGGCCACTCGCCATTAGTGTTGTGTCATGACGCCCATGGGTGCATGGTTCTACGACAGCTCCCAGTGTTTCCCTTGCAAGCCCCCCACCGGTGAAGCCCGGGGGCTTGAAGCCTTGCTCCCGGGAGCCTTCTTCGTTTCGTACCGGGCTTTCCCTTGTGGCGGCGCGTTTGCCGGGGCTATGATCCGGGCGTGCTGCGCGGACGCGCGTTGTCTTGTTGAATTCGCCCGGTTTCGGAGAGCTTGTTATGGGTTTGTCGCTTGCGCAGCGGATGTCTCGACTCGGTACGGAAACCGCATTCGAGGTGCTGGCACGTGCCCGCGAACTGGAAGCGCAGGGCCGGCACATCATCCACCTCGAGATTGGCCAGCCCGACTTTTTCACGCCGAAGCACATTGTCGGCGAAGCGAAGAAGGCGCTCGACGAGGGCAAGCACGGCTACACCCCAAGCCCCGGACTGCCGGAGCTGCGCGACGCCATTGCCGAGTATGTGCAGCAGACGCGCGGCTTCACCTGCACCCGCGACAACGTCGTCGTGACCTCGGGGGCGAAGCCGGTCATGTGGTACCTGATGCTTGCGGTGCTCGAACCGGGCGACGAGGTGATTTATCCGAACCCCGGCTTTCCCATTTACGAGTCGGTCGCGAACTTCATGGGGGCGACGCCGGTGCCGCTGCCCATGCTCGAGGAAAAGGACTTCGCCTTTAGCCTCGACGACTTGCGCGAACGCATCACCGACAAAACGAAGCTGCTGATCCTCAACACGCCGGGCAACCCCACCGGCGGCGTGCTCTCCCGCGAAATGATCGAAGGGATTGCCGAGGTTTGCCGCGAACGGGAGTTCTGGATCCTTTCGGACGAGATCTACGACCAATTGCTCTACGACGGCCGCGAACACTTCTCCATTGCGGAGATTGAGGATATGCGGCCGCGCACGGTAATCCTCAACGGCTTCTCGAAGCGCTACGCCATGACCGGCTGGCGCCTTGGCTTCGGCGTCATGCCGGAGTGGCTCACGCCGCACATCTCGCGACTCGTCACCAACAGCGACAGCTGCGCCGCGAACTTTTCGCAGTGGGCCGCCATCCAGGCCATCCGCGGACCGCAGGAGGAGGTGCAACAGATGATCCGCACCTTCGCCCAACGGCGCGACGTACTCGTTGAGGGACTCAACGAGATTCCCGGCGTAAGCTGCCGCACCCCGGGAGGCGCCTTTTATGCGTTTGCGAACGTGAAAAGCTTCGAGATCGACTCGAAACGCATTGCGGATTACCTGCTCGAGCAATGCGGCGTCGCCTGCCTCGACGGCAAGTGCTTCGGTGGCTACGGCGACGGCTACCTGCGCTTCAGCTACGCCAACAGCGTCGAGGAGATTCGGGAGGCGTTGCACCGTGTCCGCGAAGGGCTCGCGAAATTGCCGGGCTAACGGACGAAGCCGCGGGCGTTAAACCAGTGCCCGGGGCGCCAGCCGGGACCCCTTGTGCGTCCTCGTTGACGAGAAACCGCACGCGCAGCGAAGGCACGCACTCCGAGACAGCAGGGTAGAATCCGCCGCAAGCCCACCGACCTCGTCGGTGGGTCGTATGCAACCCTCCCAATGCCGGGGAAAGCCGCGTTGCAGCGCCGAGCGCTTCCCCGCACGGGTTGCCCCGCTTGATCCCGTTTCGCGCAAGACTTCCGCATCCGAAACCGAGAACCGCAAGTCACGGGCGACGTGTCGCGTCGGCGCACAAGATACAGGTACAATCCTCCCGGCAGGGCGCCGACCGCTACGCAGCCGAAGCAACGAAAATGCAATGACGTGGGGAGACGTGAGGACGCATGACAAGTCATCCCGCCAGCCGGCACCACACCACAGGTGAGCAACGAAAGCCGCGCAGAATGTGTGTACGTGAATCAAGTTCCCGTTTTCCGACGCGCTCTGGACGCGCGCCGTTCGCGACGGCGTTCGTACTTCTGTTGCTTGCCGGCGCGTGGTTGCTGTGGTGGCCGCAAGGTAGCGGCACTGCGCAAGACCGCCGGCCGGGCGGAGGCGCCGAGCGAACGCCACCGGGCGAGCACAGTGACGCCGTGCGTGAGTGGGCGGAGCAGGTGCGCCAGCGAGAGCCGTGGACCCTCGCCGGGCCCGATATGATCCGCTACGGCCTCAAAGCCGGCGAGAGCCACCTGTACTTCATTCGGGCCGAGCACGCCGACGAGACCGACGACGAGACCGACGAAACCGAGGAGGATTCCCCACGTGCCCGCGACGACGACCGGTCGATTCCCGACGTGACCCTCTCGCCGGAGCCCGTTCGCCGGGTGCTTTGCCGCGTGCCCCTCGTGGCGGCGCACGAGGACGAAGCCGAGGAGGTCGAGGTCGAGGAGATTGCCGAGCTGGGGGCTTACCCCCTGGGCTACGAGTTGCTCGACGGCGGCGAGCGCGTCGTGCTTGTCTACGAGCCGCGGCGCGACGACAAGGACGTCGAAGAACCGCCGGTGCCCGAGGAAGAGGCCCGCGCGAACAAGCGCATCCTGCGTCTCGGCGAGCACACCCACGAGGGCTGGCGCTGGCGCGACCTCTACACCGGCGGGCCGCAGTTGGTCTTGGCCGGGGCCCTTGAATTGCGCAACGAGGTGCTGCTGGTCGAGCCGGGCGAGGAACGCTTCGAGAACCGCATCCTGCGCCTCTCACTCGAGCAAACGGAAGAAGGCGCCGAGCCCTACGAGTGGACCACCGGCCTGTATCCGGCCTGCGCCGACGAGTACGAGCGCTACCTGGTTGTGACGCGCGTTGGCGAGAATCCGCGCGTGGAAGGCTTTCGCCGCGGTCCCGTGCAACGGCCCGACCAAATTGACGAAGATGCCCGCCTGCGCTACCCGCCGTCGGTCTTCACCGTTTCGTTGAGCGACCCCGACGACGAGCGGCGGCTCGTCGCCCGCCAGGACTTCGTCCACGTCCGTTTCGTGCACGACGACATTGCCTACGCCGACGTCGTCGAGCGCTTTCCCTCCGGCCGAAACCAGCATCCCGTGTTGCAAGGCGTCCATTCACTCGCCTACTTCGATCTCGGCGACGACGAAACGCCGACGCGGGTGCCCATGTCGGAAGAGTCGAACTTCGACTTCCAGCTTGTCGCCCCCCTTTCCGAGCGCGGCATCCTGTACCTGCGCAACACGAACGTGAACCGTCACCTCTGCCTCTTCACCGTTGATATTCGCACCGTGCGCCTGCACACGCTCTCGCCGTTGACCGCCGAGTTCGTCGCAGGCCCACAAAGGCGCACGCTCTACTACCTGCAATACACCGCCGAAGCGCGCCCGCCGTTCAATCCGAAGACACAGCCCACCCGCCTGCTTGCGCTCGACCTGCACGAAGAGTGAGTCGTCCGACGAAAGGGGCTTCCGTGCAACGTGCACGTG
>SKZP01000632.1 GCA_007127275.1 Planctomycetota bacterium | reverse complement strand
GTCATCACCGCGCGGACTCGGGCGATCATGCCGGTGCACCTCTACGGGCAGACCGTGGAGATGGAGCCGCTGCTGGAACTGGCCGCGAAGCACAACCTCGTCGTGATCGAGGATGCCGCGCAAGCCATTGGCAGCGAATACCACGGACGCCGGGCCGGGGCCTTGGGGGACTACGGCTGCTTTAGCTTCTTTCCGTCGAAGAACCTCGGCGGAGCCGGCGACGGCGGCCTCGTGACCACCAACGACGCGCAACGGGCCAAGCGGTTGCGCGCGCTACGCATGCACGGTGAGACGCAGCGCTACCACCACCGCTACGTCGGCGGCAACTTCCGCCTGGACGCGTTGCAAGCGGCAGTGCTCGGCGTCAAGCTCAAGCACCTCGACACCTGGACCGCGGCGCGCCAGCGAAATGCGGCGCGGTACCGCGAGATGTTGCGAGAGGCGGGCGTAACTGGCGAACGACCCGAGGAGGGGGAGGTTGTTCTGCCGGTCGAGTTGCCCGAGCGGCGCCACATCTACAATCAGTTCGTGATTCGTGCGCCGTGGCGCGACGAGCTCGCGACGCACTTGCGCGAGCGCGGCATGGGCCACGCCATTTATTATCCGGTGCCGCTCAACCGCCAAGAATGCTTCGCGCACCTCGGCCAGAACGAACCGGGGGACTTTCCCGTCGCGGAACGTGCCGCCGAGGAGGTGCTCGCGCTGCCCATTTTTCCCGAGCTGACCGAGGCCCAGCAACGGGCCGTCGCCGACGCGCTGGTCGAGTTCGTCCGCGACCGCCGGCCCGCGTAACGTCATTCGGAGCCGTATCCGAGCGGGGTGTGGCCGGCACCGTTCGCCGAGCAGCGGTGCGCTTCCGAGTGTGAAACGGAGGTGTTTCCCAAGCGCTCGCGCTTCGCCCGCACGCCGTTAAACCGCTCGTGTTTTGTCAGGGCCAATCTTCGGGGTGCGCGTAGCAAGCGAAGACTGTGCAAGGCGAAGGAACTCGAGCAGCGGAACCGTGGCCGCAGCCACGTCGAGTAGCGGAGTCGACGACAACGCGCACAGTCGAGCGCAGTAGCTCAACCCGAAGATTGGGCCCTGACGCAACACAAGCCGTTTGGAATTCGAAGAAGCCTACGGGCCGCGGCCCGAGGGTCGAATCCGTCAACGCGTGGGACTCACGGGCCGCGGCCCGTGGGCTTGCAATTGCGGATCTCAATGCGCGGGCCGTTTGGTTAAATCTTGACGCAACAAGGCGAGCGCAGAACGCCAGTTTCGCGAGGCGAGCACGAACCCAAGCGGCTTTGCCTCGCAGGGCTTGCGCCTGGCGCCTTTCGCACGCCTCGGCACTGAAACCGTACCGGCATTCGTGCGTAGTCCGTGGGCATGACGTCGCTGCTTCCACAAATTGGAGATGCGCGGGCCGTGCGGGCAACACTCGCGTGGGGCGGCGCGGGCGTGTTATGCTGTAAACCCTTCAGTTACCACTCGCTGCGCTGACTTGCTTCGCCCATGAACCAGCCGCCAAACGAGTCCTCGTCTTCGGCTCCGCCCCCGCAGAACGGTCACGGCGCGCTACCCGGCGCGGACGGCAACGAGGCTGCGGCACCGGCCGAGGAAGTGCCGGCGGGAACGGTGGTTGGCGGCTGCCGCATTGAGGAAAAGATTGGCCAAGGCGGCATGGGTGCCGTGTACCGGGCGACACAGGTGGCACTCGAAAAGAACGTCGCGCTGAAGATCTTGCCGCAGCGACTTGCCGCGTCTGACGAGTTCGTTGAGCGTTTTTTGCGTGAGGCGAGGCTCGCCGCGCGGCTCGAGCACCCGAACATTGTCCAGGTCTACGACACCGGCACCGACGCGGGGCGTTCCTTCATTGTCATGCAGTTTGTCGCCGGGGAGACGCTGCGAGAGCGCGTCCGCCGTGCCGGCGTGCTTTCCATCACCGTGGCGCTCGACTACCTGCAACAGGCCACGCAGGGGCTTTCCGTCGCGCACAAGAAAAAGGTCGTGCACCGCGACGTCAAGCCGGAGAACCTCATTGTCAGTGGTGACGGGCAGCTCAAGGTCGCCGACTTCGGCCTCGCCCAGGAAGAGACGTTAACCGAGGAGGGGGATGCGGTGCAGGACCGCGTGCTCGCCTCGGCGAGTTTCATGTCGCCGGAGCATGCGGATCTTCAACTCGTGGATGCGCGCAGCGACCTGTACTCGCTCGGCGTCACCTTTTGGGCGTTGTTTGCGGGGCGCCTCGCTTTTTCCGCCGACTCGCACCTCGAGTGGGTGCTGCGCCACCACCTCGACGTACCGCTGCCGGTGACCTGGACGCGGCGCGACGTCCCGCTGACCGTGGCGGCCATCCTGTACCGCTTGATGCACAAGCGGCCGGAGCAGCGGTATTCGAGTGCCGACGAGTTGCTCGACGACCTCGTGCGCATCCACAAGAAGCAGTTGCCGCGTGTGCCGCTGCCGTGGCAGGAGGGGCCGTTGCGTACCCAGCGCCTCGACGCGACGAGTATTGTACGCGGCGGGCTGCGCCGCTGCCTCGACATTCAACGTGCGATGAAAGAGCGCGGCGACCCATTGTTGCCGCTGGGCCAGATCATGCAGAGCAACGAGTTCGTGCGCGTCGTCGAAAGCGAGGAAAGCTACCAGCCACTCGACCTTCCGTTTTTCTGGCCGCTCGAGGCGAAGCTGCCGAATCTGGCCGAGCACCCGGCGGGGCATCCCGACGAGCGCAGCATGCGGGCCGTTGCCGCCGAGGCGCGGGAGGCGGAGCCGTTCGAGGAGTCCCGTCCGCGACAGGCGACGTGGCGGCTGACGCGCGCACCGGTGGCGTTCGCCGCCTCGGGCGACGTGCTGGTGGTGCGGCCGCTTGCGAAGCTCGACGACCCGGTCGCGGTGCAACATCTCTTCGACGCGGTGCTGACGTATCCGTTCGAGGGCACCCCGGAGTTGTGGCTCGACCTCGGCCGCGAAGCAATGGCCGACATTGAGGATGTCGGCTGGATTGTCGAGTGCCAAGGGCTGATGAAGCAACTCGGCGGGCGACTGTGCGTGCGCAGCCTGGATGAGTCGAGCGCGGCCTTCGTTAGTGGACACCGCTTGCACCAGTACCTGCCGGTACTCGTCGTAATGGAAGGCCCCGGCGTCGGGGAAGCCGACGACGTAAGCGCCGCCGACGCCGACGAGGAGGGGGCTGCCGCCTCACTGTCGGGTGCTGCGAGCAACGAAGCGACAACGGTCACCCCGCTGGACGAGGCGCGTGCCTTGCTTGCTGCGCACGACCCGCTGGCCGCCAAGGAGGTGCTGTTTCCGTTGTTGCACGGCAAGGATACTCCGCCCCCGGGTGCCTACCAGGTTGCCGACGAAGTCGTCGCCGCGTTTCTCGAGCGTGCCCAAGAAGGGGGCAAAGCGGAAGACTACGAGACGGCCAAGCACTGGCTCGACCACGCCATTGACCTAAAGCCGCAGCACGACGAGGCCCTGTTCCGCAAGGCGCTGCTGCTCAAGAAGCTCAACCAGCTCGACTCCGCGCTACAACTGATTGACGAGGCCATTCGGCTGCGCTCCTCGGATCCCGAGTTGTACTACAACCGCGCCATTATTCGCGCCCGCGCCGAGCGGCTGCGCGACGCCGTCGAGGACCTCACGCGCGCAATCACGCTCAATCCGCGCCATCACAACGCCTACTACAACCGCGGCATCGCCTTCGAAAGGCTCGGCGACTTCGTGCGCGCGCGCAACGACTTTCAGATTGCCCTCAAGCTCAACCCGCGCTTTCAGAAAGTGCTCGGGCCACGCTTGAAGAAACTCGAGCAACGGATCAACCAGGCAAGCGAAGGCGTCGTCGACGCCGACGAGGAGCCCCCCTCGAACAAGCCGCAAGAAGCCGAGAACGAATCCTCTCCGCCCAACTAACAGGGGGCTTCGCATCCGACATCCCACGTCCACGAATCCGGCGGGCAACGACCGCTACCCACCACGTTCGCTTCCGCTACTCCTCGCGGCTCGCTGAGTATCATGAACCGTCCGACCGACACCAACGCGCTGCTAACCGTTCGCGACCTACGCACCTACGTATACGCCGAAGAGGGGGTCGCGCGCGCCGTCGACGGTGTCAGCTTCACCGTGCCTCGCGGCAAAACGCTTGCCCTCGTCGGCGAGTCCGGCTGCGGCAAATCCATGACCAGCCTGTCCATCCTCGGGCTCCTGCCGCAAGCGGCCCGTATTGCCGGCGGCGAGATCCTGTTCAAAGGCCGCGACCTTACGAAGCTTTCCGAGCGGGAGATGCGCTACATCCGTGGCAACGACATCGCGATGGTTTTTCAGGAGCCCATGACGTCGCTCAATCCGGTGCTGACCGTCGGCGCGCAAATCACCGAAACGGTCCAGCTGCACCGTGACGTCACCGCCGCCGAGGCCCGCGAAGT
>SKZP01000066.1 GCA_007127275.1 Planctomycetota bacterium | reverse complement strand
TGGGACGATCCGGACGACAACGGCGAGCGCGACCCCGAGGACATTCTTGATCCGAACACCGTACAGCCCGAGGACGAGGCGCGCGTCGAGCCGCCACCGGCTAGCAGGGGGCTGATCAACGACGTTTCCGTCGGTGAGCCGGTGCCGAACTTTTCCTTGCCGCGGGTGGATGCGCTTGTGGACGGCGAAGAGATCCTGGTTTCGCCGGACGAGTTCGAGGGGAGGTGGACGCTGATCAAGTTCTGGGCCTCCTGGTGTCCGGGCTGCAAGGAATTAGCCGTGGAGCTAATTGATCCGTTGCATCGCAAGTACGCCAGTGAAGACGACAGTCAGCTCAAGGTGGTCTCGATCGGTTTCCCGAGCAACAACGACACGCCGGACCACCAGTATGCCTTCGCGCAAGAAAAGAATCTGGGCTGGCTGAAATTGTTCGACCACCCGCGCAGCGAGCCGGACTCGGCGGCGGCGCTTTTCGGAGCGGTTGCCGTGCCCTCGGTGGTGCTGCTCGACCCGGAGGGGCGGGTGGCGACTTACGGTTCTCTGGGGCGGGGGGAATGGACGAACCACCTCGTTGCGTTTTTAACCCATCTGTTCGACGAGGAGACGCAGTAGCGTTCGCTTGCACAAGTACGCGTTCGACACGCCACATTCCTTCGCGAGGAGTTCGCCGCCATGAGTAACGCGAACCGGGCCGCGGACTCGGCCGAGCTTCCCTTTGATCGGCTGGGTCCGTATCAGGTGGTCACAAAGCTGGGCGAAGGCGGCATGGGCGCGGTCTATCTCGGACGGCATACTGTGCTCGAGGTGGAACATGCGATCAAGGTGCTGCCGGACAAGCTCGCGAAAGATCCGCAGTTCGTGGAGCGGTTCACCCGCGAGGCGCGCAGCGCGGCGAAGCTGACCCACCCGCACATTGTCTCGGTACTCGGCGCCGACGAGTGGGAGGGGAGACGCTACCTCGCCATGCAGTACGTGCCGGGCACTTCGCTCGAGCGGCTGGTGCGCCGCGACGGCCCCGTGAACTTGCACCGGGCGGTCAACTACGCCTACCAAACCGCGCTCGGCCTCGACTACGCGCACCAACGTGGGGTCGTGCACCGCGACGTCAAGCCGGACAACGTGCTGCTCGACCCCGAAGAGACGGTTAAGCTGACCGACTTCGGCCTTGTGCGCGAGACGCAACTCGACGAGGAGGCGGCCAACCTGACCCAGTCGGGGACGGTGCTCGGTACGCCGTACTACATGAGCCCCGAGCAATGGCGTGGCTCCGGGGTCGACGAGCGCAGCGACGTCTTCGCGCTCGGCGTTGTGCTGTACTACCTGCTGAGCAAGCGCTACCCGTATCCGGGCCAAGCGCCGGCGCAGATTCTGCACCGCTTGATGAGTGGCGAGCCGGTTCCCTTGAGTGAGGTGTGCGAGGGGGTGGATGAACGGCTGTGCGAGATTGTGCACCGAACGATTCACCCCGGACGCGACGAGCGCACTCCGTCGGCGGCGGCGTTTGCGGATGCGCTGCGCGAGTGGTGGACGGAAGCCCCGGGGAGCGACTCCGACTCGCAGCCGAGTTTCCTGCCTACGCGTAAGGAGGTTGCGCCGAGCAGTTCGGCGACGTCGCGGCCGGAGGTTCGTGGGGAAAGTTCCACCTTGGATGTTGCGCCCACCGTTGCCTCGCGTCGCGACAGCTCGGAGCCCGCGGTGCGCGCCCATCCCGCCGCTGGGGTGACGGATACGGATGTGTCTCCCCCGCTGGCGGCGCAGGCGTTGCCGGTGCAACCGGTCACGCCCCCCGGGGCAAACGGCACGCCGCTGGAGTCTGGTTCCACCCCTGGTCACGTGGGGCAGCCGACAAGCGGCCCCATCTCCACGGTGGTGAGTTCGCCGACGGTGCTGCTGATCTGGATTGGTCTCGCCGCGGCCGTGGCCGTGCTGACCGCGGTCGCCGTGGTGATTGCGTTGCAAGTACTCGACGAGGACGAGCGGGTCACACCGTCGCTGGAGCTTGCCGTTCCGCTAGACGAGGGCGTACAAGCGAGGCCGCTTTACGTGAACGAGGCCCGCTTCGCCATCTTGGGGCGCGCCGAGGGACAGGTGCGTGTAAACGAGATGCCGTTCGAACTCGGCAGTTCGTTCGAGCTGAAGCCGGGACTCAACCGCCTCGAGGTACGCGCCGCGTTCGAAGATGGCGAGGAGAGCGCGAGGCGCACGCTGTATGTGGTTTACGACCCGGATGCGCCGGAGCTCGACGTGCCGTTGTTCGCAGAGGAGAGCGAGGTGATTCGCAGGGAGGACGACGTCGAGATTGCGGGGAGGGTGCGCAACGAGCATTCGCCGGTGCGCGTGGCGGTCAGCTGGGCGGAGCAGAGCGAAGAGGTGCGCCCGGACGAGGACGGTCGCTTTGCCGTCGAGATGCCGTTGGAGGAGGAGCCGCAGCGCGTGCGCGTCGAGGCGACGGACGCGGCCGGCAACCGCAGCCGCATCTCCGGCCGCCTGATTCCGGACCGGCAGCGGCTGCGGATGATGCTTGGACCACAGCACCTTCCGTCCACGGCGGCGGTGGCCTCCGACGACGTCGTCTGGGTCTCCGAGCCTGAGCTAGCGGTTGCGTTCACGCTGAACAAGACGCTCGGTGTCGAGGTGACGGCCCGGCGTCCCACGAGGGACGGGGAGGAGGAAGCGCTCGAGGTGGATCTCGACACCGACGGCGTGGCACGGTTTTCCGTGCGTGACCTCGTCGAAGGCCACAATCCGCCAATCTTGGTGGAGGCACGCGACGCCATTGGCCACGAACTGATTGAGGAACTCGTGATTCGGGTGGCGCCGCATCCGCCGAGGATTGCCGAGATATCCGTGGCCGGCGACGCCGACAACGCCTTGCCGCTCGGAAACGACGGGGAGACGCTGCGCGTCGCGCTCGCCGAGGTACCGGCCACGCTTGAGCTTCAGGGCCGTATGCTGGAAGCGGACGGTGTGGAAGTGATCCTCGACGGCGAAGAACCGTTGGATCTGGACGAGCAAGGCCGCTTTACGCACGAGTTCGAGGCGGAGGCCCTGGAGGAGAGGCACCGCTTCGCAGTGGTGGCACGGGATCCGCTCGGGCGTTCGACGGAGCGGGATGTGCGCGTCGAGGTGGTCGAGCGGCTCTACACCCTGCTGGGAACGAACGAGCAAGGCTACGAGGAGTACCGCCGGCTACGCGACGGCGCGACGGTGGTGCGGATTCCCGCCGGGGAGTATACCGTCGGCCTCGAAGACGGCTCGGTCCCCAACGCACCGGAGCGCACCGTCGCGCTCTCTGCCTACTTGATCGACAAGTACGAAGTAAGCGTCGAGCAGTACGCGACCTTTCTCAATGAAACGGGAATCACCTGGGAAGAAGCGCTGGAGGAGTACCTTGGTGGGGAAGACACCCAGGAGTTGTATGCGGAGTTGCGCTACAGCGAGCGCCACGGGTGGCGTGCCGGCGACGGCTTCGAGAGCTACCCGCTCTCGGGCGTGACCTGGCACGGGGCACGCGCCTACGCGCGCTGGGCGACGAACGAAACGGGGGATCTGCCGAGCGAGGTCCAGTGGGAGGTCGCCGCGCGCGGTCCCGAGGCGTATCACTACCCGTGGGGGAACGACCGGCCGTTTCCGGGAGTTGCCAACTACCACGGCGGCGGCTTCACACAGCTACGACCCGTCACGCAATTTTCCGACGGCGCGTCGCCGTTCGGGGTCTACAATATGGCCGGCAACGTCGAGCAGTGGTGCCTCGACTGGTTCTCCTCCGACGCCTACTACGGCTTCCACGCCGAAACGCAGGATCCCGTCCAGTCGACGGCGGTACCGGGCGCAAGGCGTGCGCGCGTCGTGCGTGGGGGCTCGCTCGAGAGTACGTTCGTTCCCGAGTTCCGGGCCCCCGAGCCCGACGGGCCGAGCTTTCTCTTTACCTGGGCGCGCCAAAGCCGGGTGCCGCACACCGTCAGTGCCGTGCTCGGCTTCCGCGCCGCCGGGAGTGCGGACGCCCCCGGCATTCTTCCGTCACGCAACGGCGAGGCGGAATGAATCAGCGTTGGACGCGAAGTAAACGCCCCCTTCGGAAAAGCAGATCACCGGAACCCTTACGTTGTGACGCGACCGCCGCGAAATGCTGCCGTCGCCGTTGAACGAAAACGTTCGCTACCATGACCGAGCCGACGACCCCAGTGCCCAGCGGCTTCGACGCCGCCAGCGGCAGGCCGCAGGAAGTTGACGCCAACCCCGTCGCTCGCTTCGTACCCGACGGCGGGGTCGACGGACTACGCCTGCCGCTTGCGTTGATTGCCACCGCCGCTGGCGGCGTGGTCGCCGGCTGGGTGGTCAGCCTCGCCGCGCAGTGGTTTTACTTGCTGATTGCCTTTCCGCTGTTGATGGGACTGGCTGTCGGCGCC
>SKZP01000122.1 GCA_007127275.1 Planctomycetota bacterium | reverse complement strand
GGGTTTGGCAGGCCCGCGCCGATTGCCGGAGAGGCGTGTTGCAGGCGGAAATCCGGCGGGTCGGCGGTGATGTCAAAAACCAGCGGTGCCGTGACCATGCTTTGCGCATCGAAGCCCTCGGCTTGCCAGCTCTCGAAGGTATTGTTGCGCACCGCCCCCAAGGGCGGCGGATCCTCCATGCCCGGCACCGGCACGTCATGCTCCGTCGCGAACGGACCGGGCTCGTCGGTATCGAAGTAGTAGATGTTCGCGTCTACGGTTTGCAGTTCGGCCAGGGGGCCAACGTTGAACACGGCCCGGCGCGGCGTCTGCATCACGACGATGTTGTTGATGAAGCTCGGCATCGACGGACGGGTGTGGCTGCTTTGGAAGCTTACCGCCGGCATCCCCTCGGCAAGCGAATCGGTGGCAAGGATCGCGCAATGGCGGATCACCGAGTCCGCCGTCACATTGCGCATCGCGATCATGCCGTAGATCCAGTCGTCGAAGGCTCGGCCGCCCCCGCAATTCCACACGATGCAGTTCTCGAAGACGATGTTGCGGCCATGCAAAGCGTCGTCGAATCGGGCGGCGAGGCCGGGGCCTTGCGAGATGTTGTCGAAACGGCAATCACGAATCGTCACGTTGCCAAAGGAGCCGCCGATTCTCCCGGTAAGCAACAGCCCGAAGTTCGTGGCATTGGTGAACTCGATGTTCTCCATGTAAACGTTCGCCACGGAAATCACCATCGCGCCGCTCACACCACCACCGAACCGCGGGTAATGTAGCCCGTCTCCCTCGACCAGCGCTCGAAAGCGCGGCTTGAATCGCGGCGCAGGCGGGCCGACGATGCGTATCGGCATCGCCTCGATCGCCGCGACGCTTTCCCGGTTGGGCAGCTGCTGATCGGCGAACGGAGTACGCGCATCGCGGGGCACGCCGAGCGCGTATGACTCGTTCGACTCGTACAACCCGGGCAAGACGGAAACCTCAACGGGGCCGGCGGTGCCGAACTCCTCGAGGTGATCGAACAGCTCGCCGAAGCCGCCAAAGCGCCGCCCGCTTGGCGAGAGGACCGTCTCCATGAAGTAGCTGCCGGAAAGGCGCGTCGCACCGGTGTGCAGCAGGTCGTAGCGCGGCCGCTGCGGGTCGTTGCTATCGATGCGCAGCGTGAGCCGAAAGCGCCGGCTCAACGGATCGAGCTCGAACTCGACGGTCGTGCTTTTGCCCGGTCGCAGCGTCGCCTCCTCGAAGGTTTGCAACGTTCCATCCGTCGGCTCGGTGAACGGCGAACGCAAGCTGATCTCAAGCTCAAGCGGCGCATCGCCTTCGTTGACGACCACATAGCTCAGCTGCTGCGGCTCCTCGACAAGTCCTTTATCGAAGGTCTCCTCGACGGCAAGCGAGACGCCAGGCGGGCGCTGCACGTCGATCACCGGTTGCGCATGAAGCGTCGCGGTGACGCCCAGCACAAAGGCGGCCGCCACGATGACAGAGCATCGGTACGATTGAGACGCTGGTCGCATGGGGGATGACTCCGGAAGATCGAAACGTCGCAGCGTCACCGCGATGAAGAATCGGGCATACTGCATGCGCCGCTCGGAACGTAGTAGGAACGGAAACGTCAGACAGGCAACGCCAAGCGCGGACGGGAAAGCGCCGACGTCAGCCCTTCAGAACCTTTGCGACACCAAAACCATTCCACGACGAGCGTCACCAGTTCCCATGTCAACCATGCCTGCACATTCGCCACGTCATCGTGTCAGCGGGGCGTAGCCGGATCGGGCAGGCACGGAGGCGCGACCTACGAAATTTGTCCCAGCCAACGTATTCCGGATACCCTCCAAGGTCACAGGCGTCGTTGACGGCATCTTACGCTCGGATAAACTGCATACGATCGTCCGCAGCGCTTCGTCGCGGTAGCGCGTGTCCTTGGACGCGTAACCTTCTGGAGGAGTGAAGAAAAATGAAGCCGGCGAACGTTCGTCTCGGACTAGTCGTGGTGGCGGGTTTGGTGTTGATCGTGGCCGTTGCCTTGTGGTTGGTGGGGCACCTCGAGAGGGAAGACGAGCCGCGGCAGGCGCAGCAAACAAGCGAGCCAGGCGCAGGGGACGCCACGGAGCGAACCAGCAGCCGTTCCCTGCAACCGAGCGAGTCCACGCGGCACCAAGGCGGTGAGCGTGATGCCGACGTTTCGGACGAAAGTACCTCAGCCGAATCGTCCGATGCCGAAGAGCCTGCCTCAAGCGCGGAGGATGCTGATCACCAGGGGGCGGCGGTGCTCGGGCGCGTCGTCACCGCCGCGGGGGAGCCGCTAGCCGACGTCGACGTGGGGCTCGTGCGTTTCCGGTATCGGGTTCAGTCCCGCCCACCGCTGACACGGGACGACGAGTGGGAGACGGTCCGCACCGACGTGTGGGGTCGCTTTTCCATTCCGATTACGGAACGCATGGACGACACGTATTTCGCCACCGCGTTTCCGCCACCGCCGCTGGTACCCGGCGACCAATACGTCGACATCAACTATCATTCACGGCCAACCGGCATCCTCTTGCAGCCGCAAGAGCCCCTCGACGTCGGCGACATCGTTGTCGGACGCGGCATCCCGCTGAAGGGCCGCGTTACCGACCTCGATGGCGATCCGCTTGCCGGTGTGCGCATTACCGCCGGCGGCTACAGGCAAACGCGTAGCGTTGCGGGCGTTTCGTTTACCTCGCAAGATGGTGCGCGCGAAGCGTTGACGGACGACGACGGGCGCTATCGCATCGAAGGAGTGCCCAGCGCAATGGTCGACGTCGCTGCCGAGTTGGACGGCTATACCCGGGAGCAAACCGAGGTGACCGTGTCGCAAGACGGGCAGCACGTTGTGGATTTCGAGTTGGCGCCGGCGCCGGCATTGAGCGTGCACGTTCGCACCGCGCAGGGAGAGCCCCTTGCCGGGGCAACAGTCGAGGTACGCCCCGAGAACCGCCGCACCACCGATGACGACGGCGTAGCCACGTTTGACTGGCTCGCGGCGCGCTCGGCAAGGCTCGAGGTGCGCAAACGTGGGTACCGCACCAGGACAACCAGCCTGCGCCTCGTGCCTGGGGAGCGGATAATCCGCGAGGTCTCGCTGCGGCGCATCCCCTTGGTCATACTGCGGCCGGTCGACGCAGCGACAGGTGAGCCGCTCTACTCGGACGGCGCCTCGACGGGCAATCTTCGCGTTCGCATGAAGCGCGGCCAATGGAATGACACGGACGTGCAGCACCAAGACGCCGACGGCACGCTCCACATCGCGTATCAAACACGAGCCCGCGCGCTGGAGCTGTGGCCGCGAGGCTATGACCGCGTCGAGCTGGCGTTGACGCTGGCGGATGACGAGCAGCACGACTTGGGCGACGTGCCATTCGTCGCAGGTACACGCTTCCTCGTCGAAGTGCGCGAACCCGAGGGCGAACCGGTTCCCAACGCGGCGATCAACGTAGATGTCCTGGCAAGTGATCCGCACGACGCAGACGGCGAGCATCGCCGCCGCCTTGCGACATTCTCATCGTCGGTCTTCACCGACGAGCAGGGACAATGGCATTCGCCCATGTATGGCGGCGAGCGTGTTCGGTTTACGGTGCAACACCTCGAGCGTACCGGCTTTTCGACCATGGCTCGCACAGTTGTCTCGAAGGAGGTTGCGATTGATCCAACCCGCGAGTTGATCCGCGTAGAGATTGAAACCGACTACGCCTCCGTTACGACGGTTGTGCGCGGAACGGCGTGGGATCTCGACGGGCAGCCGCTGCCCGAGCACGAAGTCTATTTGTGGTACGAGCTCGGATTTCGACGCGTCGTCACCGACGAACATGGCCGGTTCGAGTTTGAGGTGCGCTTTCCAGCACGCCGTTTTCGCCTTTCGGCGCGCCGAAGCTTCGCACCGCCGGAGGCGGATGACTGGTTCGAACTCGAACAAGGCGAGCAGATCGAGCGGGACGTGCATCTCGCCGCTGATCAGTTTCGCGGCACGCTGCTGTGGTACGACGACACGCTAGCGAGTGGTCTCGACGTGGCGCTGTTGCAGGCAGACGAGGACGAGCCGGACGGGGATTCCTTTGCGCGCACCGACGCGGCCGGGACCTTCGAGCTGTTTGCCCCCACGTTCAATGGATTCTGGCGACGCGGCGAGACTGGCACGCTTCGCATCAAGGTGGAGCGACAGCGATACATCTACATGGCCGTGAGCCTGTCCCGCTTCGACCTTGGCGAGATACGTCTACCGCAGCTGGATCACGACAGCCGCGGTTCGCTGCGCGTGCGCGTTGTCGACGCCGTCACGCAACAACCGGTTGCCACAGAGGCAACCTTCTCGAGCCGTAGCGGAAAGGAGCGAGTTTCGCGGGCTGTGATGGTCGAGGGCGAGGCGCTGATCGAGGACTTGCCACAAGGCACCGCGCGCGTCCGAGTTT
>SKZP01000210.1 GCA_007127275.1 Planctomycetota bacterium | reverse complement strand
TCCAGCCCCACGCGCCAGGTGCGGCCGACGCGTTCGATGCCGTCGAGCACCATGCCGTCCTCGGTCTGCTTTTCGAAGAAGCGAACCACACCGCAAGCCATGTCCCGCTCCCAATGGCGGTAGGCGGGCAACCCGTAGGTCCAATCGCGCAGCCAGATGCCGTCGCTATTCTTCGTGTCGGCGGACACGTAGCCCACGAACTTGCCCGAAGGCATGTCGTATTCGCGCCTGCCGAGCAGCATGGCCTCGCGGGTGAAGGGGAAGAGCATGTCGAAGTCGTCGTCGCCGGTCTCGACGCCCGTCTCGCAGTCCACGCGGAAGTTCAGGTAGCGGCTGTGCTTCTCCTGCCCCGGCCAGAGGAGGTAGATGTAGTGCGACCCCAGCGGCCCGCCCGCTTGGAACTCGGCCTGGCCTCGGTTGTCTGTCAACGGGACGCGCATCTCGGCGTAGGGCCTCTGCAAGGGGTCGCAAACGCGCAAGACGCACTCCGAGTCGCCTGCCGCACGCCCTTGGACGGAAACCTTCACCGTGTCCAGAGGGCGGTAGCAGCGGGCGTCGGTCTCGATGCGGCCGAAATGGCCTTCGGTGGCTTCGGGGGGGTCGGCGGCGGGCTGCCTTTGGCCTTGAAGGCGGTACCGACCTTGACCATGCCGACCGCTTCCGTCGTCGCGCCACCAATCTTTGCCGCGGCCGGTGACGTCACGTTCAAGCCCTTGAGGCCGCTGACGTCGACCTTGGGACCGACGATCTTAATCCCCGTCGGTGACAACTCGATCGACGACGGGCCGCACACCAGGACAATCTTTTTCACCGCTTTCGTTTCCACCTCCATCGTTTCGGAGGTAAGCCGGGTGCTCCAGATCGATTCCCCCTTCTTTTGCAGCTTAAACGTCTTGTCCTTCTTGATCTCGATCTTCGCCCCCGTTGCGATTTCGACTCCCAGCGAAGCCTTCATCTCGAAGGAGGCCGAGAGGCCGAACTTGATCTCGGCACCCATGGAAAACGACGCCTTCATGGCGAAGTCGGTCGAGAAGTCGTCTTCCCACGTAAACTTGACGTGTTCGCCGAGCGTGAACAGCGTCTGGGCGCCCTTGATCGAGATATTGGTGCTTCCGTCAATGTCGAAGTTCTGGTCCTTCTTGACCTTGAGGTTGTGATTCCCCCCGACCTCTTCCTTGAGGTCTTCTTTGACATGCTCGTTACGGTTGCCGCCCGTGTAGAGCATGCGATCGTCGCTGACACTGGAGATCATGTTGTCGCCGACGAAGTCGCGGCGATTCTTCTTGACGACGTTGTCCTGGTGGCCGTCGACCTCGCTGCGTTCGTCGCCGGTCGTGCGTCGCAACAGGCCATTGGCGCCGTCCTGATCCCGCGACGAGCTTAGCGTGATCTCTTTGGCGCCGGCGGCCCTGTCGGTCTCGCTCAGATTGTAACGTTTGTCCTCGGCGTGGCCGAGGCGGAACAGCGTGTCGTCGGTCGGCGAATGGATGGCAATCCGTTGCTCCGAGTCGGTGTCGTCGAAGAGCATCGAATTTTGACCGCGGGTGCGCAGCATGTTCTGCGTCTTGTTTTCCTCGCTTACCGGCGAAGCCGTTTCCGTGTTCGGCACCGCTCCCATAATGATCGGTCGGTCCGGGTCGCCGTCCTCGAAGCCGAGCATCACTTCCGTGCCCTGGTACAGCGGAAAGTGCATGCCGACCTCTTCGCTGTTGGGCTCCCCCGCCAGCGGCTGCGCCCGGCGCACCGGCGTGGCCACGCGGTGGCCCGCCCCGGCATTCGGAAAGGGCAACTCGACCGCGTAACTACCGTCCTCGCGCAACAGGGCGTGCTCCCCCTTGTCGCCGCCGGAGCCGGGCGTCTCGACGCGGCCGCGGAAAATGCCGTGTACTGCGGGCCACGGGCTTTGCGGCGGGGTGGTGCTGTGCGAGCCGCCATTGCCGTTGCTGCCGCCACTACCGTTGCCGTTGCTGGCAAGCGTAACCGAATGCGCAAGCGCCGGGCTGGCCGAGGCGTCTCGTTGTGGGCGGAACGTCGGGTCGTTGGTGCTGCCGCGCACGGCGCCAAACTCGTTGCGGTACTCGCCGCCGGTGAACGAGGCGTTCTCGCTCCACGTTTGCCGGCCGATATGCCGCACATAGGTGAGCAACAAGTCGCGGTTCATCTGCTCGTCGAAGTGACCCGTCAGCTCGAAGGTGTGCCCGGCACGGAAGGAGCGTACCGTGCTGACGCCGTGGTATTGGAAGCGCCGGCAGCGGTGTGCCTGCTCGCGCAACTCGGCGATGTGGTCGCGCTGGTCGTTGTTGCGGAACCAGTTGCGCGTCTCGAGGCGGTGGCCCACGCCTGCATCCGTGTCGACGTCATGCTCGAGCACAATGTCGGTGTCGCCCGTCGCCGGGTTGTAGTCGCCGAGCAGGAGTTTCTGCGGCAACAGCGTCGCCTGGCAATGAATCTCCTGCACCGCCTCGGCCGTGGTCAGATGGGTACTCATGGCCGTGCCCGTGGTCGTCGGCGTCCACGGCGCTTTGGCATCCTCGCTGTCATACGGCGTGGCAATGGCGCCGTAGTGCGCCGGCGCGTCGCCGAGTTGCAAGCAGCCTTCGTAGTCGACATGCGCAAAGACGCCTTCGTGGGCGAGCCAGCGCAGGACGAAGTCGAGGTCGCTCTCGTTGTACTGAATGGTGAACGAGCGCTTCGGATAACTCGCCGCGCCGAAGTCAAAGGAGCTTGCGCCCAGTTCGTCGCCGTTGAGCTTAAACCCTTTCGGCGAGCTTTCTCCCGCTTCGAGGCTGTAGGGTTCCTCGGCAAGAATCTGCGCGACAATCTCCGGCACGGCGGCACTGGCAAAGAGGCGATCGCGCCGCGTATACGCGAGCTTGTAAAAGTGCGGGCGCAATTCCAGCGCATAAACGGGCCAGTTGTTGCCGGTGCGGCCGCGCACCTGGAAGTTGGCGACGAAGCCTTCGTAGTTGCGCATGGACGTACCCGACTCGCTGACCGCCTGGCGGATCTGCAGGCGTGCGTCCTTGCCGAGCAGCGTCTCCGGCGCAACCGACTCCGACGTACTCGCGGTGGTCACTTCGATGATGAAGCGGAACGGATAGGAAATCCATTCCTCGCCGTCGATGCTCATCACCTTGAGACTCGGCGCGTCTTCCAGGCCGGGAAAGTCGATCTCAAAGAAGGTGTTCGAGGCCATGGTCGTGGCTCTCCTTCCGGTCTAGGCGAAGTCGTAGGTGAAGCTGCCCGAGTCGTCAATGCCGACGGTGAGCGTTTCCGGCAGCTCCGCGGCGGCCATGCGCTGGAGAATCACTTGCGAAATCTGCGGCATCAGCGTGCCGCGCATGATGTGGTCAATGTTGCGCGCGCCGGTTTCCACTTCGAGGCAGCGCGCCGCAATGGCGGCAATCACCGCGTCGTCGAAGGTCAGCGTCATCCGGTGCGCCTCCCAGAGCCGCTTGACGAGCTGATTCAGCTTCAAGCGCGTAATCTCCTTGAGTGCCTGGCCACTGATCGGGAAGAACGGCACGACACTCATCCGCGCGAGCAAGGCCGGCTTGAACCAGGCATTGAGCTCCGGGCGAATCTGCTTGGCGAGCTCGTCCATGTCCGGCCGGCTTGCCTCCTCCTTGCAGGCCTCGTGGATGATCTCCGTGGCGAGGTTGCTCGTCAGGATCATTACCGTGTTGCGGAAGTCGACCTCGCGACCCTCGCCGTCGGAGAGCACGCCTTTGTCGAAGACCTGGTAGAAGAGGTTGAGTACGTCGGGGTGCGCCTTCTCCACCTCGTCGAGCAGCACGACGCTGTAGGGGCGCTGGCGCACCGCCTCGGTGAGCAGGCCGCCTTCGCCGTAGCCGACGTAGCCCGGCGGCGAGCCAATCAGCCGGCTTACCGTGTGCTTCTCCTGGAACTCCGACATGTTCACCGAGGTGAGGAAGCGCTCGCCGCCGAAGAGCAGGTCGGCGACGGTCAGCGCGGTCTCGGTCTTGCCCACACCGGAGGTGCCGACGAAGAGGAAGACGCCGTTGGGCGTGCGCGGGTCGCTGATGCCGGCCTTGGCGGCCCGGATGCCGGTGCCTAAAATTTCCGCGACGTGGTCCTGGCCCTTGATCTTTTCGCGCAGCGCGGTTTCGAAGTCGAGCAGTTGCTGCGCCTCGTCCTTGACCATCTTGCCAATGGGAATGCCCGTCCAGTCGGAGACGACCGCGCCGACGGTCTCCGAGGTGACCTCCACGGGAATCAGCGGCTCGTCCCCTTGCAGCGTGCGCAGCTCGCCGAGCGCGGCTTCGTACGCTTCGCGCAACGCCGCCGGGTCCATCTTTTCCTCGCCGTTGTCGCCGGTGGCCGGGCCGGACTCGCCGTTGCCGTCCCCGGTCGGTGCGGGCGGCGCTTCCGTTGCCGTTTGCGGATTGCCCTCGAGTACCGCCTCC
>SKZP01000140.1 GCA_007127275.1 Planctomycetota bacterium | reverse complement strand
GGCGCAAGGGCTCCGCGGTCTCCCTGGCGGTAGCGGATCAGTACGAAACCGCGGTCAATCAGACCCGTGCCGGCGACCTCGCCGACTTCGTCCGCAGCGGCGTGGCTGTCGTCGCCGCGCACAATTTCCAGCACGCCAATGTCGGGGCTGACGTAGAAGGTGCGCTCGTATTCGTAGCAGGCAAAGGTTTGCTCGCTTGCCGAGTAGGTGTCGACGCTGCGGCACTGAAAGGCCCGTTCGACATTGTCGCGCCACGGCTCGAAGAACGGCTCGGCGTTGGAGATCACCGCCCGCACCTTTACGTCGTCGCGGCCCGTTTTCAGCGCATGCTGGGCGAGGGCGTTGAGGGCGGAGCTGTAGCCGTAGATGTACTCGACGCGGTAGTCGCGCAAAGCGTCGAGGTAGTGATCCAGCGAGTCCGGCGAGATGTGGTAGAGCGACATGTAGAGCTGGTGCGCAAACGGGTTGTAACGCCACCACGGAGGTCGTCGCTGCTCGGCGGGAACCACGGCACGTCCCCCGAGTGTGGCGTGGCGCATCCCGTCGTGCAGGCCGTTCCAACGGCGCATCCGCTGCTCCACCGCGGCGTACCACTGCTTGAGCGTCGTTTTCTCGTACCAGAGCTTCAGCGGCGTTCCCGTTGTGCCGCTGGTGCCTTCCGGGATCAGCGAACGGCGCTCGACGTTGTCCGCGAGAAAGTCTTTGGGGCGCTCGTAAAGGTGCCACTTGCAGATGGTGGGCAGCTGTTCGAGGTCTTCCGGGCTGTGCACCTCTTCAACTGGGTAGCGCCCGGCGCGGTGCAATTCGCGGTAGTACGGCACGTGCTCGACGGCGTGGCGCAGCAGGCGACGCAGCGCGTTCGTTTGCCAGGTGCGCCACTGTTCGGCGCTGAAGCGGTCTCGCGCCGCAAACTCCTGAATGGCGCGGCGGTAGTACGGCCCCGTGCGCAAGCGCTTGAGATACCAGCCGTAGAGACGGATGGCCGTGGGTTGCGCCCAGCTGGGCAGGTGAAGGTAGTAGCGAGCAAGAGACATGGTGGGGGACTTTCGGGCGCATCCGCCTGCGCATTGGGTTAGCCTGAAGAGGCCTCGGCGGGAGAAGGGGGTGAAGCGTTCGCCGCGGTAGATTGAGATTGCTGCTTCCGTGAGCCGGCACCCGGGATCTCGCACTCGCGCAGCACGGTGCGGAACTTGCCGTTGGCCAGTCGGGGAATCTCCGGCACACAGCGAACCCGCACGTGCATGCTCGGACCCAGGCGGCGGCTCAACTCGTCGCGGATCAAATGGCCGTCTTCGCGGTCGCGGTAGCCCTCGGCGGGGACGACGCGGGCCTCGACAATCTGCGGCGTGACCTGCGCCACCTGCGCCTCGAGAATGCGCATGTCCGTCTTGAAGACAATCCCCGCCCAGCGCACCTCGCGGCCCTCCGGCGTGATCAGCGCATCCTCGTTGCGCCCGTCAATCCGCTCCACCACCGGCATTCGTACAGGCCCTGTCTTCGGCGCAGGGCCAAGGGCGGCACGGTCGCCTTGGCGGTAGCGGATCAACACGAAGTCCCAGTTGAGCAAGCCGGTGCCGCAGACTTCGCCGACCTCGCCGGGGTCTGCGACGCGAGATCCGCCGTTGTCGTGCTCGTCGTCGCGCAGAATTTCCAGCACGCCAATGTCGGGGCTGGCATACAGGGTTCGCTCGTATTCGAAGCAGGCGAACGTCTTCTCGCTGGCTGCATATGTGTCCGCCGTTCGGCAGCGAAAGGCCCGCTCGACGCGCTCGCGTTGCCGCGGGAAGAACGGCTCCGCGTTGGAAAACGCCGCGTCGAGGTGCAGGTCATCCCGGCCGGTTTCCAGCGCATGGCGGGCCAAGACGCCAAGCGACGAGCCGTAGCCGTAGAGGTAGCGCACCCGGTAGCGGCGCAACGCGTCGAGCACGGCGTCGAGCTTGGTGCGGGTCAGGTGTTGCACCGGCACGTAGAGCTGCTTGCCCACGGGGTTGTAGCGCCAATACGGGGGGCGCTCGCGCTCGAGCGGCACGGCGGGTCGCGCGCCGAACGTGGCGTGGGCCAACCCCTCGGCAACTCCTTGCCACTGGAGCATGCGTCGCGTCGTCGCCGCGTACCAGCGTTGATTCGTCTCTCGCGAGACGTACAGCGTCAGCGGAGTTCCCGTCGTACCGCTCGTTGTCTCAGCAAGTAGCCGCTCCCGGCGAACCCCCTCGGCAAGGAATGCCTCCGGTCGCTCGTACACCTCCCACTTCGAAATGGCGGGCAGGACCGGCAAGTCCGCCACGCTGCGTACCTCCTCGACCGGGTAGCGTCCCGCGGCGTGCAACTCGCGGTAAAACGGCACCCGCGTCACCGCATGCCGTAACAGCGACTTGAGCGCGGCATCTTGGTGTTCCCGCCAGCGCTCCTCGCTGTAGCCGTCGCGCTCGGCAAACTCGCCGAGTGCCGTGCGGTAGACGCCGCCGTAGCGGGCGCGCCTCAAGTGCCATCCGTATGCCCAGATAGCTGCGGGCTGCAACCAGTTGGGCAAGCGAGCGTAAACGGGTTGCATGAACGCGGTCTCTGCGAGCGGGCAACGACGTTGCTTGTACCGAAGAAAGGGAGTCGAACGGTTCGAGACAAGGCAACCAATCCAGCGGAGGCTCGCGCTCTCCGTCGCCCCTCTAACGCGCAGCGACCGCCACTTCGTGCACCTCCACTGCAAGAATTTTTCACGACATGCTTCTGCCGCCCGGTGTTTCATATGTCGTTCCGGCGCACGCGTGGCGCTGCGAAACCTTCTCGGCGCGCCGCCGCAAAACGCGTGTCCTTTCCGTTCCGTAGGCCGTCCGGGGAGCCCACCGAGGCAGCGGCGGGCATTGGGGCCGCGAAAACGTAACGGCACTCGGGCTTGCGTCCTGCACTTGCCTCAAGAATGAGCATCAACGGCAGGCGGGCTGCCGCCCTAAGCTCCCTCGGGGCCCTCTTGCCGGGCAGAGGAACGCGAGTTCGCCCGCATCCTCCTACGGGCGGCGTGCGGCGGCACACGCGCTAGAGGACTTGGGATTTGCGGTTTCTGGCCTTTGCCGCGGGTTTGGTGTAAAGTCAGCTTGCATGTAAACCATCGCTGACGCGAAGTGTAAGCGCTGCAAGGAGTGAGCAGGCGACGCCTCGTAAGGCCGTTTCCCGTCAGGTCCGTACTTTCGGGGTGTCCCGGCAAGCTCCTCGCTGGCACGAGTTTTGCGCCAGTGCCGGGCAACGAGTTGTCCGGCCTCGGTCCGCTACGTATCTCTTTCCGAATGGTTGACATGTTGCACGGAAGCACGCGACGTAACGGTGGATTCCTGCTCGCACTGGTTTTGGCAGTCGCATTGTGGATGCCGCAAGGGGGGACTGCCGCGCCTGACGCGGAGGTGCCCGTGGATGAATCTGCGCCGCCACCGGCGGACGCCGAACAAGTTCGCTCAAGTCTCGGGGTCGGGGCGCCGTATGACCTCGACTCCCACCACGACTTTTTTGCGGAACTCAACGCCGAGCAGCGGGCGCGGGTGGTGAAGCTGTTCAGCCGCTTCGTCACCGCCGACCCGGCGCGCCCACTCCCGGAGACGGCGACGGAGCCGTTCGTGCTCAAACTTGACCGGGAGATGTCGAGCACCTTCAAGCGCTGGCTCGAAGCCCGCGGCGTCGAGTGGATCAGTTACATTCCGCGGCACGGCTACGTGATGCGGGCGCGGGACGCCGCCGCCCGTGACGCCTTGGCCGAGGGACTGGGCGAGTGGTCCGAGGTGCTCGGCACCTTGCTGCGCAAGCCCAAGGACATCTGCGACCCGACCGTCTGGTCGTGGCTGACCGACGAGCCTGCGTGGCCGGCGCCGCGCGGCGTGCGGCTCGGCTTCTACTTTGACGTGGAGCCGGCCGAGGCGGAGGGTTTGCTTGAGGCGTTGGACGCGGAGATTCTGCATGCGACCACGCGTGAGGGACGGCTGACGCTGGCGACGCCGTTCGTGGACGTGCTGCTGACGCGCGCCGCGCTCGAGCAGGCCACGCTTGACCCCCGAGTCTCCTACCTCGAGCCGTTGCCGGAGTACGAAACCCACAACGCCGGAAGCCGCGCCCTTTCCAACGCGGATGCGGTGATCTCCGCGCCGTATAACCTCACCGGTGACGGGGAAGTGGTCGCCATCTGGGACGGCGGCGCCGTGCAAGCGAGCCACCCGGACTTTGGCAACCGTGTCAGCATTGCCACTGGCGCGGGGACGAGCGGCCACGCGACCCACGTGATGGGCACCATTATTGGCAGCGGGACGCTGGACAGCGACGGTCGCGGATATGCCCCCGAGGCGACCGGATTCAGCCACGCCTTCGGCGGCAACGTCGCCTCGCAGCGCCGCAGCCGCCGCCACAACAGCTTTCACACCGCCGACAATCACAGCTACGGTAGCACCACGGCAAGCTT
>SKZP01000460.1 GCA_007127275.1 Planctomycetota bacterium | reverse complement strand
TGGCGCAGCCCTTCGGCGGTTTCAAGGTTGAACAGCGCGACGTTGTCCATGCGCCCAATCAGTGCGCGGCCCACGTAGACGCTCCCTTGGTCGGGAGACATGGGCGGGATGAGACGAAACGCCTCCGGCCTCGTGGGGGTGCGCTCTTCGAACGGTGAGGTGAACTGCTCGCGCGGCCGCTCCAAATGTAGGTCCACCGGGCGCGAGTGATACAGCGGATCCAGCCCGCCGTCGGGTGCAAAGTAGACCCACACGGCACGCGTCGCGGGGTCGTAGGTCTCCGGGATGCCCCCCTCGTACCGGACGAACTCTCCCGCCTGCGGCTCCTCGGCAAGCGCGTAGCGGTTCAGCCGGTCCGCGGCAAGTCCGACCATGCGCTCCACTTGTGTCGGATCCTCGTAGTTCGGCACATACGAGAGCTGGCGCCGCCCGTCGACAAAGAAGCGCACGCCCCGGTCGTCGAAAACCATTTCCACGGTGATCCAGCGCCGCATCACCAAGGGCTCCAGCGAAACGGCCGTAATCGAGCCTTCGACGTCGACCGGTTCTGCCTCTTCGTGCCAGCGTGGCAAGCGAATGGTCCCCTCAAAGTCCCCGCCGCCGTAAAGATGCAACTGCCCCGTGCTGCGGTCGCGGGTGATGCCGAAGAAGTAGTTGCGGCCGCGGCGAATGAGATCGACGTCATGGAAAAAGTCGTCAATGCGCACGTCGCAGCGTAGGTGCACGCCTTCGGAGGCGTCGAAGCGAGAGTCGGTTTGCGCAATCTTCATGTAGGCGGCTGGCTCACCCGCGCCGGTGGGGAGGTGGCGTGTCGAGCCGAACTGCACCCCTTGACCGGTGCGTCCCATCTGCACGACGAATGCGCGCGAGTTGAGTGTGCCGCGCACGCCGCCGGTGCCGCGCACCACGCGTTCATCCGCATGCGGATCTTCGTGGCGCTCCTCGAAATGGAAGTGTGTGATGGGGTGCCGCAGATAACTGAAGACACGACCGCCGGGCGTGAGAACCTCGAAGCCGACCTCGACGTGCGTGTCCTGGGTAAGCGCCTGCGTGCGTGCCCGTTGCATCAGCGCGCCGAAGGCACGTTCCGTCGCCGCCATTTCGGTGGAGCGGCTCATGTTGCGAAACAGTGCCAGTCCGGCGTCGAGCAGCAAAGCGAGAATGGCCATTGCGACGAGCAGCTCAACCAGCGTAAAGCCCCGTTGCACCGTCGCACCGCCCCCCCCGAAACCGCGAGGTCGCCCCGGTCGTACTGATTCCTCGCCCACCGGCATCCGTAGTCGCTCCCTTGCGCGGACCACTGACCTGTCCCCGCATTCTAGTTCATTGAGCGGCAAAACGGGAATGCGTCGCGGGATGCGGTACACAAAAAATGGCCCGCTGCCGCGCCTGCCAATGTACGACGTGACAACCCGGAAACGTCAGGAACCAACCCGCACATTGCGTACGTGGTTCCGCCTCATGAGTGTCTTGCAACATATGCCGGCTGTGTCCAGCCCGCCGCGTGGGGGGGCTGAACGACGTGCGACGCGTTCGCGTTACTCCACCGCGGCGGCACCACTGACGATCTCGGCGATCTCTTGGGTGATCTGTGCCTGGCGGGCCTTGTTGAACGACTTCGTCAGCGAGCGGACCATGTCGTCGGCATTGTCTGTCGCGTTCTTCATGGCAATCCGGCGGGCGCTGTGCTCGCTGGCCACCGCATTGAGCATCACCTGATACACGGTGTTGCGCAGGTAGAGCGGAAACAGCTTGCCCAAAATCCCCTCCGGCGACGGGTCGAACTCGAAGTTCGTGTTGAACGACTTCGTCTCCGCCTCGCCTTCCTCTCCCTGCGCGCCCGCCGCCCCGCCTTCCGAGCCCCCTTCAATCGGCAACAGCTTCACCACCGTCGGAATCTGCTGTACCGGCGAGGCGAAGCGCGAGTAGACGAGCTTCACCTCGTCGACTTGGCGCGCCTCGAACGCTTCCCGAAAGATTTCCGTGAAGCGCTCCGCATCCGCAAAGCTCGGCCGGTCCGGAAGGCCCGTGTAGGAGCCGGCAATGTCGAACTTGCGGAAGCGGAAAAAACTGAGCCCCTTGCGCCCGGCAATGTGCAGCGCGACCTCCTTGCCGGCAAGTTGCTCCTCCTCGACGAGCAAGCGCGCCCGCCGAATCACGTTCGAGTTGTACGCGCCGCACAAGCCACGGTCCGCCGAGAGCAAGAACACGAGCACCCGCTTCACCGGCTCGCGCCGCTCGAGCAACGGAAACCGCGCAACGATCTCCGGCGTAATCGCCCCGGTGAGGTTGCCCATCACCTGCATCAACTTCTCGGTATACGGCCGCGCCTGCACGACGCGGTCCTGCGCACGCTTCATCTTGCTCGCCGCGACCATTTCCATGGTCTTGGTGATCTTGCGCGTGTTCTTTACCGATTTGATGCGCTTGCGAAGCTGCTTAGCTTTGGACATGGTGGCTGGTGGCTGGTGAACGAGTTGCTGGTGGCTAGCGCTAGTTGCTGATGAAAGAGTTGTTGGTGGCTAGTGGGACAGTTGCTGTTGGCCGGTGATCAGAGTCCGGTGACTAGAGGCTTTCACTAGCCACCAGCAACCAACCACCCACTCTTTTTCACTAGCCACGAGCCACCAGCAAACTAGCAACTCTTCCTAACTCTTCTTCAAAGACGCCATGAACTGCTCCGTGAAGCGGGTGACTTCCTTCTTCAGGATGCCATCTATCTCGCCGGTTAGTTCTTTCGCTTCGAGGATCTTTTGTAGCACCTTCGACTCGGCGATGCGCAGGTGCTCGAGCAGGCGGCCTTCGTAGTTCTTGATCTCCTCGACGGGAACGTTGTCGGCGTGGCCCTTCGAGATGGCGTAGATCACGGCGACCTGTTCTTCGACCGGCATCGGCTGGTACTGCGCCTGCTTGAGCAGCTCGACCTGGCGCTGGCCGCGGGCGAGGGCCGCTTGCGTCGTCTTGTCGAGGTCGCTGGCGAACTGAGCGAAGGCCTCCAACTCGCGGTACTGCGCGAGGTCGAGGCGCAGCGAGCCGGCGATCTTTTTCATCGCCTTGATCTGGGCGTTGCCACCGACGCGCGAGACCGAGATGCCGACGTCGATCGCCGGGCGCACGCCGGCGTAGAAAAGGTCCGGCACGAGGTAGATCTGGCCGTCGGTGATCGAGATCACGTTCGTCGGAATATACGCGGAGACGTCGCCGGCTTGCGTTTCAATCACCGGCAGCGCGGTGAGGCTTCCGCCGGTTTGCGGGTGGACGCGGATTTCGTGGGTATCCTTGCCGGCCTCTTCGAGGGCCTTGTTCATCTCCTCGACGGTTTCTTCCCGCGAGCCGCCGTAGGTGACGTAGCGCTTGCCGTTGACGCCCTCGGTGGTGTCCCACGGCGCGTCCTTCTTGACGACGATGTACTCCTCGCGCAGCTTCGCGGCCCGCTCCAGCAGGCGGCTGTGCAGGTAGAAGACGTCGCCGGGGAAGGCCTCACGGCCCGGCGGGCGGCGCAGCAAGAGCGAGAGCTGGCGGTAGGCGACGGCCTGCTTCGACAGGTCGTCGTAGCAGCAGAGCGTGTCGCGAATCTTGTGCGGGCGGTCCTTCGAGTACATGAAGTACTCGGCCATCGCCGCGCCGGCATACGGGGCGATGTACTGCAGCGGTGCCGGCTCGTCGGCCTGCGCGGCCACGATGATCGTGTAGTCCATCGCGCCGGCCTTCTCCAGCCGGTCGTGGACTTGCGCGACAGTCGAGGCTTTCTGGCCCACGGCGACGTAGACGCAGATGACGCCCTTGCCCTTTTGGTTGATGATCGTGTCGAGCAGCACCGCCGTCTTGCCGGTCTCGCGGTCGCCGATCACCAGCTCACGCTGGCCGCGGCCGATCGGAATCATCGCGTCAACGGCCTTGAGGCCCGTTTGCAGCGGCTGCTTCACCGGCTCCCGCTCGGCAATGCCCGGCGCCTTCCATTCGAGCGGCCAGGTCTGATCCGTCTCAATCGGACCCTTGCCGTCGATCGGCTGGGCAAGCGGATTGACCACACGGCCGAGCAACGCCTCGCCGACCGGCACGGAAAGCACCCGCCCGGTGCGCTTCACCTGCTCCCCTTCGCGAATCTTGAGGTAGTCCCCCATGATCACGCAGCCGATCGAGTCTTCTTCGAGGTTCATCGCGAGCCCGTAGGCGCCCGAGTCGAACTCAATCATCTCCTGCGCCATCACGTTTTCGAGGCCGTGAATCCGCGCAATCCCGTCGCCGACCTCCAACACCGTTCCCACCTCGGCGGCAGAGACGTCGTAGCCGTATTCCTCGATCGATTTCTTGATGACGCTGGAGATCTCTTCGGCCCTGATCGACTGCATACCCGCTGCTCCTGGTTCTGCGTGGCTGTAGGAAAAGAAGTCGTTCGACTCGGTGGTTCGTTTCGTTGAGCGCTAGACGAAGGCGCTG
>SKZP01000507.1 GCA_007127275.1 Planctomycetota bacterium | reverse complement strand
GGCGAGCGCAGGGCTTGGCACCCTGCGCTCGCCTCATTACGGAACACTTGACGGCATTCGGGCCAAACCCGTGGTCGCGCCACTGCCGGCGCGCGTTCGCGAACCACCCACGGGCGAAGCCCGTGGGCTTTGTATGCTAACCTCAATCCGCGGGCGGTTTAGAAGTGGTAGGTTGCGCCGAGCATCAGCGCAAAGTCGAAGACGCGGCCGGTGCCGCTCAAGAAGCCCTTGAACTGGCAGAAGAGGAGGAAATCTTCGTCGAGCCAGAAGTCCCCCTGCGCGAAGAGGTTGACGCCGGAGGCGATGGTGTGAAAGTCGAAGCCGCCGCGCAGCGTGAAGTCGGTACTGAACATGTAGACCGCCTCGAAGAGCCAGGAAAGGCTGACCCGGTTGCCCACAAAGCCGAAATTGAAGTGCAGCACCATCTCCGTGTTAAACGCGAAGTCCACGTCCGGCAAGGCATACGAGAACATGGCACGCAGATCCCAAGCAAAGTCGCCGAGCCCCGGCAGTAGATTCATCGGGTTGTACTCGCCGGAGACGTTGTCGTCGATAAAGCCGAAGAGCGTGGCGGCCGAGAAGTAGTACTCCTCGTCGCTGACCAGGTTGAACTTCGCGCCGAGATAGATCGGCTGCACCGTTTGCAGGAAACTGGCGCTGTTGCTGGCGTAGCCGATCGAGATGCCCCAATGGGCGAGGAAGGCGAAGGGGAACTCCTCGACGTCGAACGGGCTGAACTCGGTCCAGGCCTCGAAGCTGATTTGGCCGAACGAGGGGCTGTCGATCTGGGCGCTCCAGCGGGCCATTGCCCCGGCATAGCTGCGCACCGGCGCCCGGTTGAAGTACGGCCCGGAAAAGCGCTGCCACCGCTCGTCGAGCTCCGCCGTGCGCCGATGCGGCTCCACGAGGGGCTCATCATTGGCGGGCGCATCCGCCTCGTCGTTCTCCGCCGGTGCCGGCTCTTGCTCCTCCGGCACTTGCTCGTCGTCCTCCTCGGCGGGCTCTTGTGTTTCCTCGGCCGGCTCCTCCTCCTCCTGCGCGGCGTCTCCGTCGTCGGTCTCTTCGCTTTCTTCGTTGGCGGCCGGCGGATCCGTTTGATCGTTCGCATCCGGCTGGTCGTCGTCCTGCGCGTGTACCGCCGCTGGTGCCACCCAGAGAACGAGGGCCAACACGGCAACAGTCCAGGAAACAAAATGAGGCACGGGCATGTAAGGCGCTCCAGGTCGAAACAAAGGGGAAACAAACGCACCAAATGCACCACCCGAGTGACGGCAGGCGGTATCGCGTTTCACATAGTCGAGAACTTCACGCAAAGTTCACCGGAACCACGCAGCGGTCCCGGCACACGTATGAAATCGCGCCCGTGCGTGCGTTGCGCGAATTGGCAAAAAGGGAGCGAGCGCCGGGCGCAGCCGGAATGCCTAAAGATTTCGTTGTCGAGACGAGCACATGGTGCCACGCCCTGCAAGGTCGAAGCGAGTGCAAAACGTCAGCCCAACCAGGCAAACCAGCGTGGCTCCGTGCGTCGCCTCGCAGGGCTGGCGCCCTGCACTCGCCTCAATACGTTCTCGGTTCCCAGGCGAGTGTAGAGGGTCAGCCCTGCGAATTCGTGCTTGGTCGCTCATCTTCCGAGTTATTCGTCCACGGCTCCTTGGCCGCGGCCGTGCCGAGCGGGAATGCGTGTTCTGCGCGTTGCGGCACTACTTCTTCTTGTAGGTGCGGCGAAGGAAAGTTGGTATGCCTCCCGGTAACGCGAAACGCGGGATGCGCTCGGCGAGGCCTCGCCATTGAACTTGAGTACCGGGAGATTGTGGGTAGCAACTCGGATCAGCGAAGAAGATAATTGTTTGGCCGCGACTCTCCGAGGCCCACTACGGAGGACCGTGCCCGGCGTTGCCTTGCGGCTGACCGTCGTGATCCGCGGATCCTCGGAGCTACGCCGCCGACCCCCTTGGGAGGTAAACATGGAAGCGGGCGCACAAGCGCAGGGACTGTTCGCGTGGATGCATTCGCGTGTTGCTGCCCTGCTGCGGCAAGCAGGACATGCGCTTCCCCCGCCGGCCACGGAGGCGGAGGTGCGCACCCATGTCGAGCGAGTGGGGGTTGCGTGGCCGGCCTCGTACCGTCGCTTGCTCGCCTTGCAAAACGGCTGGCCGGAGGCGTGGCGTGGGATCTCGTTGCTCGGCGCAGCGGAGATCTCGCGGGAAGCGGACTTGTTGATCGTCGGCCGAGCAAGCGACGGCAGCGTACTCGCGTTCGAGCTTGGCGAGGCGGTGAATGCCGAGGATGTCGGGGAACCACCCGTTTCGTTGCTGGATATGCGTGGCCGCGAAGTCGAGCGTTTCGCGAGTTTCAACGAGTGGCTGCGCGGCGTTGCCGAGGAGGGCCTCGCTGAATGAGCAGCGACGAGTCACCGCGTGTGCCGGCGCCACCCCCGCTTGTGCTGCTTTCGTCCAGCGAAGCCATGACGCGCGAGGCTGGCGCGGCGTGGAGTGCCGCGTGGGCGGCCACCGCGAAACCGAATGCCATTTCTGTGCTCACGCTCGCCGGGCCGCTGGGAGCGGGTAAGACGCAGGTGGCGAAGGGAATTGTCGCCGGCCTCGGCGGCGAGCCGGACGAGGTGACGAGCCCGACGTTCACGCTTCTCGACATTCACGCCACACCGGCAGCCGAGGTGCACCACTTCGACTTTTACCGACTCGGCGGCGCCGAGGATGCCGTTGATGTGGGCCTGGAAGCGAGCCTCACCGCGCCCGCTGCGGGCCAGCCGCGGCGGATTGTGCTGATGGAGTGGGCGAGCCGCGTGGCGGAGTGGTTGCCGCCGGCCACACACGTGCGCGAGGTATACCTCGAGCACGTCGGCGAAACCCAGCGCCGGCTGACCTGGCACGGCCTTACCGCCCCGGAGCGCGCCGCGCTGCGCCACGTCGCCGGCGACCCACCTCCCTGTTAATGGCGGCGCAATCTCGGTGGCACCGTCCCCGACCCACGAGCCGCGCAGCGCGGCCGAACACCAAGTGGTGGGTACCGGAATTTGCGCCAAGCCCACCGACGTCGTCGGTGGGTCGTGCTCAACCATTTGTGACGCCGCGTCAGCGGAGCTAGGTGGCAGGCGGGGTTGTGTCGTGCACGTCGCTGACAAGGTCTTCGAGCGTGATCCGTAGGGCGTTGGCGGTTTTCAGTAACGCTGCGACGGTGACGTTCTGTTTGCCACGCTCCAGAGCACTAATGTAGGAGCGATCGAGCCCGGCACGCTCGGCAAGCATCGCCTGGTTCCAGCCGAAATGTTGGCGCCACTCGAGGATACGCCGGCCGATGCGCTGCAGGTAGACCTCAAGCGACATATGGTTTTCGATACCACACACGTCATGCACAGCTTGCATGAGTGTGTCGAGGTCGTCGACCAATGCGTCTGCCTCGGACAAGCGTGCGCGGCCGTTCGGCTCCGCGACGGCGGTGCCCCCGACAATCACCTTGGGAGCCGGCTCGAGTGCATGCAAGGATCGAATGGCTTGAAGCGCTCTCGGCGTGCACTCATGCACGAGCAAAGAAAGCACCACCAAATCCACTTGATTCTGTTGAACAAACTCGACAAGATCAAGCGTCGGCAAGTTTCCGCCAAGGTAATCGGTTTGCCAGCCGTTGCAATATAGAATGTCGGCGGCGACTCTCGCACTCAACGTATGTAGGCCCCCCTCGACCGCTGTCGTCACGGCACGCAAGCCAAGCGGAGGGTGTGGAACACATTCATCACGCAGCCGTGTCAATTGCTCGCTAACCAGTTCACTGGCGCGCTGGGCCACGGCGAGGTTGATCTCGCCGCGAGACCAGAGTTCACCAACGTCTTCAATGCTTGGTAGCACGATGTGCAATTCGATAGATATGGGGGGCATGTCGTCGTCACGTGCCGCTTTACAAATGGAATGAGCGCGCTTCTGATCGCCTGTTACCAATGCCTCTAGTAGCTGGCTGCGCAGGCTCGCCGTTCGCTGAACGTTTCTAGGCATAGAAGACGTCGGCCTCCCCAAAAAGTAGAAAATGCTCGACACTGGGTGCTACTTGGCGTACTATCTTGTCCACAACACGACACACCAACTTGGCCGAGGGTGTACACTAGGCATGGGGTAGCTATCGGATTGCACGGCTCGCATACTTTGGCCCTCCCGGGTCGGACGGTTCAACAGGCACATGGGTGATTGCATCGCCTGATGTGTCCGGATGGTGACTATGTAATACAGGACACCTCCTCCTTTTGACCTCACCAATGTCAAAGGGCCAGCGATCGTCCGTATCGCGGGCCGACTTCGGACTTGTGTCACAACTTGCCACGTGGGACCCGTTCCTTTGCTTCGTCAGCAGGATTCTATGGGTGGGTTTGGGCAAACTGTGGTCTGACTTACTATCCCAGCAACCATGCAGCGCATCAACGACATCGTGATTTT
>SKZP01000414.1 GCA_007127275.1 Planctomycetota bacterium | reverse complement strand
GGCGAGTCGCTCGGTATACGCGTTCTCCGAGCGAAGGTGGACGACGCGGCAGTCAAGGCCCCTGTGTTGCGATTCCTCGGCGAGGCCGACGAGGACGGCTTGCGCGCCGCCGAGTTCCAACGAGCCTGTGACGTGCAGGATGCGCATGGCCGGCAACTCACAAACTCGGAACGTGCGGCGCCGTTCGCCCGTGTTCCTGTGGCTCCTGTGGCGCAGGCTGTGACTCGCGTTGCGGCGAAAGCGGCGGCGCGTGGCCGGTACGAATTTGGCGGCGGTAGTTCCAGGCGGAGTACCACGCGGTCAGCAACTGCAGGGCGAATAAGCCGTAGGCGAACGCGGCGAGCACCCACCGCGAGGCGTCAAGGTCGGGATTGAACGCGAGAAAGAAGAACACGATCGCGACCATCTGGGCGAAGGTCTTGATCTTGCCGAAGATATCCGCGGCGAACTTGAAGCTCTTGCGCCAACGGTTGACCATCCACTCGCGCAGCAAGGTCGCAGCAACCCCCACGGCAATCAGCACCGCGACCCACGCGGGCTCGAACGCGAACAGCAGCGCAATCACCAGCGCCCAGCAGATCAATGTGAAGATTTTGTCGGCCAGCGGGTCGAGCCAGGCGCCGAACTCGCTGGTCAGGGCGTACTTGCGGGCGATGCGACCGTCCACCCAGTCGGTCGAGGCAAGTAGTCCCGTCAGCGCAGCAAGGCCCCACGCCCACGCCGCGGCGCCGCTCACCAGAAACGCGACCGCCAGCGGCGGTAGCACGAAAACGGTAAGCACGAGCCGCGACACCGTCAGCAGGTTCGGCCAGTCCGCGGGCAACCGGGGCCGGAACAGAACGTCAAAGCATTGCCACAGCGACTGCGGCCGTTCGGCACGCGCAGCCGCCGTCTGTGCGCGTCCGCTGGGAGCGGTTCGACTCGTGCTCTCGCTGTTCGTCACGCGTTCCTCAAAGGCAGTTGGCATCCACCGGTACACATCAAAGGCGCACCTGCGAAAGATAGCACGCGCAACAACAGATGCGACGGTGTGGCCCGAGTCAACAGTGACCAGGCACCTGTTGGCGCCGACCGTCTCGAAGCCTTTACGCTCGCTGTTCATTGTTTCCGCGAGACCAAGGCGGCATGCGACGGCGGCATTGTGCTGTGCTTCGCGTCGTGCCAACAACAGTGGGCGGCACGAAAAAGAGAGGGAGGGGACTGTTAACGCAAAGGCCCCAGGGCTTCCGGCAGCCGCCGCCCGCCCCGGGGCTACGCTTCATTCCTGGACCTACATGGCCGTCAACTGTGAGTTCGTGGGTGGTCGCTGTGGGTACGCATGCGACCACGTCCTCCCACCTGAAATGACGCGTCCCGCTTGCGCAGGGGTCAGGAAGCTGCGAAGTTTCCGCAGCCTCCGCAACGACCCCAAGCGCTAGCAAGGGGCGGTCAGCGGGCTTCCTCGATCAAACGTTCCACGTCCTCCGCCGCCCGTGTCCCTTCGTAGCGGTTCATAAAGGTGCGCAACGCCGGCAGCACGCCCATCAATTCGCGCTCGTCGGGCTCGTCGCTAAGCCGGTCGCGGATGCGGCGCAACTGTTCGTCGGCCTCCATCTCTTTCTTGATCTCCTCGTCGCGGTCCATCTCTCGCATGCGCTCGCTGGCGCGATCTCCTTCCTCTTCGCGGCGGAAATCCGCAGCGATGCTCTCGTAGATCTCGTAGGCGTCAAGGTAGTGCCGCGACTCCTCGAGCTCCTCGGCGCGATTGAACCGACGCTCGGCAATGGAAGCGATGCGGCCGAGAATGTGTTCGGCTTGCTCCCGCGCCGCGTCGGAGACGCGCTCACCCCGGTCGAGGACGCGCTGCGCCTGGCTGCGGGCGCGGCCGTACTGGCCGTTGACGAACTGTTGGGCCGCCCCTTGCACTTCGCGCTCCACCTCGGAAAGGCCGAGCCCCGGGTAGCGCACCTTGCTCAACTCCTCACGGAGCACCGAACTCAGTCCCCGCAGAGGATTGCCCGCAAAGACCACTTTGCCGTCCACGCCGATCAGCCACGCCGCGGGAATGCCGCGGGCGCGGTAGGCGCTCGCTCCCCCAGAGGCAATGGGAAAGGTCAAGTTCATCCGGTTGACCAGCTCGGAAATGTCCGACTCCGAGGAGTTTTGAACCTCGAAGGCGAAGACGTGAAGGCCGTTGTCTCGGTTCTGTTCCCAGGTCTGCTGCAACTGCGGCAGATAACGAAGGCAGGGCGGACAGTTGGTGCCCCAGCGCTCGATCAGCACGACATCGCCGCGCAATTCTTCGAGCGAACTGATCTCGGGCTCGTTGTGCAGCCAGTTTACATTGCCCAGTTCCGGGGCTTCGTCCCCGACGGCGGGTTGTACGTCGCTCGCCCACGCATGGCCGCATAAGACGGCCAGGCAGACGAGCGAGACGAAAAAGCGGGTCAGCATAGTCGCCTCCTCAAGGTACGGGTGGAACCGCTCCGCATTCGCGGGCGGAGGGCCGAGTCCATGTCGGTGTAAGATCTGTCAGAGAATACCTTCCGAAGGTGAGCTACGGCGCTTGACGTTGCTTCGTTGTCGTCGGCTGCGCGGCTCGGCGTCCTCCGCCTCGCACCGGCTTCTCTCGCTCCGTTCCCGCCCGGAAGGAACCTCCTCGCACCACCGTAGGGTACGTCTTTCGGGTGGCCAGTGCCAACCAAATGTGTGCCGGGAGGTGAAGCCGAAAAATGTTTGGAACGACAATTCCCGTCGGGCTGTCCTCCGTACCCGCCCGCAGCATTCCACATGTGAGCGGGTTGTGCGACGGGCGGGCGCGGAGGCCCGCCCTACGTACGTCGTTGGCGCTTTCAAGACGGGTGGGTGCGGAGGCCCGCGACGCGGAGGCCCGCCCGCCTACGGAGGTATTGCGCCAACAGTTTCTGGCACTCCCCCCGTCGTCACACACAGGTCTCTCGAACTCCTTTCATGTGGTATCATTGCGTGTGTGCGTGGGTTCGTACCGCGGCAACCAATCATGGATGACGTTTTCGGTTCTCGTGCGTGAGTGAGAAGATGTACCTGACCTTCCCCCCTTCCTTGCGGGCTCGTTTTCTCGGCGCAGCGCTGGTGCTTGGCGGGTGTGCCGCGTTGGCGTTCGTTTTGTTTGCCGTGATGGTCCCACAAACGGCGAAGGCGGAGGTGAGCGTTGAGGCGCTGCCGGTGCCGGATGCAAAGGTGCCGCCGGGGGCGTCACTGGAGACGGTGACGGCGTTCGAAGTGACGAGCACACAGACGCTCAACCTTTACGACATCACGGTACACGCAAGCGGGACGCTGAACGCCGTCACAGGTGTGGCCGCCGTCTATCTCGCGCTTGACGAGAACGACGACGGCTATTTTCGCAGCGGTGACGACCCCATCATTGGCTACGACATCTTTTCCGACGCGGGCGGCACCCAAGTCGCCACGCTGAGCTTCGGCGAACGGCTGCTGCAACCGGGCGTGCGCAAGCGCTTTTTCGTCGTCGTCGACTTGCAACCGTGGGCCACGCTGGATGCGACCTTCGGGGCCGACGTTGTGGACGTCACGCACTCCCCTGCGTTGCCGGTACCGGCGCTGCCGGTGTCGGGCGGAGAGTTGTACGTAACAAACAACACAGCATACATGCGCCTGGCCGGGCCATTGCCGACCGGCACCAAGTCGCTTTCTCCAGGCGCCTACGACGTGGCGCTGACCGAGATGCAGGGGCGCGCCTACGGTCATGCCATGGCGCTGAAGTCGCTCACCTTCGTGGACGACGGCGACGGCGACCCCTCGGCGGGGATCTCGCAGGTCGAGGTCTGGCTCGACACGGACGTCTCCTGGGACTTCGACCGTGACCGCGACACGCTGCTCGGCAGCGGTGCTTTCGCAAGTGGGGCGGATTCACTGACCATTGAGTTGTACGACCCGAACGTCAACGGGCCGCCGTGGTTCCTTGTCGACGAGCCGCGCTGGGTGTTCGTGCGCGTGCACCTTTCGCAGAATGCGCCCGGCGGCGAGACGTATCGGTTGCGCGTCGGCGAGGCGACGGTCGAGTTTGCCCCCGCCAGCGGATTGCCCATCACCGCCTCGCCGCTGTACGTCGACGCGCCGCCACCGGATCCGGGCAACGGCAACGGCGAGGATCCGGGCGACCCCGAGGATCCCGGCGACGACAATGAAAACGGCGACAACGGTGAAGGAGATGGCGACGACGCGGACGCTCCCCCCGCCGAGAGCAGTCGTACGGCGACTCTGCTCTTTTGCGGCTCGTCCCACGGCGGCGTGACGTCGACGTGGGCGCTCATGTTGCTGCTTGTTCTGTTGCTGCTTGCCGTGGGGCGGCGCCGGCGAAGGAGTGAACGTGTCGCTTGAGTCTCGCGTGGGGCATGCTATCCGAGAGCCGGGACCAGTGGGCATACGACATTCAAGGAACGCGAGCGCATGGACGGGAACTGGATCTT
>SKZP01000221.1 GCA_007127275.1 Planctomycetota bacterium | reverse complement strand
GGCCTTCCTCGCCGGGTACGCGGATGTGTATGCGCTGATCATACCGGTGGGGGTCGTTGCCGCGGCGATGGCGCTTATGTTTCTGCCCATGCTTGCGCGGGGGTTCGTGTTGCTGGCCGTGGGGTTTGCGCCGTTCGTCGCCTACGCGGTGGCCACCGTGACGTTCGAGCCACAGGACTACGCAATGTCGGCCGCCCTTGCCGGGTATGCGCAACTGGCCTACTTTCTGTTTCCCGCCTGGGTGGCGATGGCCGCCGGCATGGTCGTTGGCCAGAACTTCCCCGAGTGGTTTCCGGGGCGCTTGCTTGCCGGAGTCGGTGCGCTAGGCGTGATTGCCGTCGAGTTCTTCGGCTCCTTCGTGATGGGCGGCGGTGTCGACTTCTTCGCGAACCCGGTGGTGGCACTGCTGCGCCTTCTCGTACTCGCCCTTGCACTCACGGCCCTGGGGACCTTGATCCGCCCGAGCCTCGTGGCCTCGGTGAGTTTCGTCAAAGCGGGGATGCTCTACCTGCTGGCGGTGCCGTGTGTGTTTCTGCTTTATCAGGGGGTCGGCATGGGTGCGGCGCTACCGGCGCCGGAGTTCTACCAAGCGTTGCACGCGCTGCTGTTCTTGCTGGGTGCGCTGCTGGTGGCAATTGTAGGCCTTTCCGAGGTGCTGCACACATTTGCGTGGAACCGCGAAGTGCGCGACACGCTGGGCAACTCCTACTCAGGCCTCGACCCGCGAACGGTCGACTTCGAAGAGCGCTACCTCGCGTGCGGAATTGCCGACGGTGTGCTGGGCGAAGAAGACGCCGCCTTGCTGCGTCAGGAACGAAAACTCCGCCGCACTTGATCCCTTGTCGAATGAAATTCGTGACAAGCCCACGGGCTGCGGCCCGTGGGTCGCGGTGGAAACTCACCAACGGGCCGCAGCCCGTGGCTTGTGATGCCGCTGTACCGGCATTCGGAAGGGACGCCTCACTGCAGCACGACGTGCGTGACACCGTGAAAGGCAAGCCGGCAACGACAGTGGTCCCACCAGCGGGCAAACCAGGCGTTACGCAGGGCAATCAGATCCTCCGTGCGGCCGGATTGCTGGGCGTGAAACTCGTCGTAGGAGGTGCAGGCGTCGTCGACCGCGGCGGCAGCGAGCGCGTCGGCGGCAAACGCCGACTTGCCGCGAAAGCTGAACAACTTCGAGTTGGCGGCACGGTAGGCGTTCGAGGCGGAGCGCGCCGCGGCGGCGGCAGCGAGGGCCATGCTCTCGGAGGCCTGCTGACATGCCTCGACCAACGCGTCGTAAAGCCGCTCATTCCAGGAGAACTCGGTGGAGCGGCTTCGGTAGATCTCCGCGAGCGCCTGACGCGGTGCGGCCAACTGCACGTCGGTGCGTGCCTGCGCCCAGCTCTCCCAAATGGGCAGTACCATCTCTACCGCCGTCACGGCGCAGACCACCCGCGCACTCGGGGACAGCTTCCAGAGCATGTCACTGATGCGCTTCGAAACGCCGGGACGTGACGCATCCGGCGCCGGCCACTCCGGATCCGGCAACGGATGATGCGGATGCAACCGCTCAAGCAACGCCTCGCCGCTCCAAACGGTACGGCGTGGCACGTCGAGTTGTGCACGCAATGCCAAGTACTCGTCCACGGCAGTCGCCATACGCCCGAGTTTCGCCGTTGCCGCGGCGCTCGTCAAGCGCGCGGCTCACGGACGCGCATCCCCACGTTGTCCAACGGTGGCTTGCAGCGACATCAGTAAGGGTTGGTAACGGGATTCGCCGCCAGGCCCACCGACTTCCTCGGTGGGTCGTAATCAACCTCTCGTGATGCCCCTGCATCCAGCCACGGGCTTCGCTCGTATGTCGCTACGGTAAACCTGCTGGGGCAAGCACAGGGCGCCAACCCTGGGAGGCGAACCCGCGCTGTTCCGTTCTTCGCCTTGCAGGGTTGGCGCCGTGCGCTGGCCTTCTCCTCACAAATGAACCGCATTCCGGCCTCCCCCGTGGGTCGCAACCGTGTTGCGCGTTGACTCACGGGCGAAGCCGGTGGGCTTGCGAGGGGCATTTCACTACCCGGCAACGAGGTCGATCAAAAACCAGTTTTCGCCAATGCGACGTAGCTCGGCGGCCTGCTCTTGCTGTTCCAGTTCCTCACGCAGTCCCTCGACATACTCGGTCAGCCGCGGTTCACGGTCGCGCAGCAACTCCTCGACCATCTCGTCGTTATGACCGCGCTGGCGCATGTGCTCGCGGTACTCCTCGCGCATTTCCTCTTTGAGGGCCTCGACGTCGAGCGTCGCATCCCACGTGTATAGAAGTCGCGCGCGGCGCGGCATGGCTTCGCGGCGAACCTCCTCCCCCAACTCGAACGACTCGAGCGTCAAGGCTCGCGCTACGCGCCGGCTCTCGGTGGAGCGACCGAAACCGTCGGAGCGGGCCGGGTCGTACAGGCGCGAGATCCCCTCGAAGTCGTGGTTGCGCAGCGCCTGCAACCCGGCACGCACCGCCTGCTCGGGATTCGGCGCGCCACCCTCGACGTCGACCTCGACCGCTTCAATGTCGGCAACGTACCAGCGCCCGAGGTGTCGCTCGAGCTTCAAGCGCGCGGCAAATGTCTCGACCCGCTTGGCGAACGCGGTCGTGCGCCGCTCCACTTCGTCGCGAAATTCGTTGATCAACCGCTCGTGCTCGGCGTCGGTGCGTGCCTCGTCGTCGAACTCCAGCTCCCAGCGGTATTCCTCGAGCAGATGCCGCTCCACCCACTCGGGGCGAAAGTCGACCTGCCACGAAACGTGGGCATACGCCACATCTTCCGGCCCCTCCTGCGGCCGCTCGAGACTCGTCTGCTCGTGGTGGCGCACGACACTGCCGAGCAGCAAGTGCCGGCCAATGCGGTCGGAGAAGGCGCGGCGAAACTCGGGGGCAAACGACCCACGAGCCTGCGTCGGATCCCGCGTCGCAAACGCCGCGAGAAACAGTGCCGCGGCGACGTCCGGCTCGCTCGCCCCCAACTCCACCGTAAGCCACTCGGCAAGCTTCCAGCCCGCGGATGCCCGGCGCATGACGAGTCGTTGCGGCGCAAACTCGACGGCCTCCGCCTGAAGCGCGGCCCAGCGTTCGAGGCGCTGCCGGCGCCCCTCGGCCGTTTCGTCGAATTGCTCGGCAAGTCCCTGTTCGGCCGCCCGCTCGCGCATTCGTTGCATCGCCGCGTCGACGAAGCCGTCCGCATCAAGCTCGGCCTGCCACGCGAATTCGAACTCGAGGTCTCGCCGGTTCAGTCGCGCCGTTGGCCGCGGCTCGCCGACTTCGTGAACGGTCATGTGCTCCCAAAGGATCTGCCAGGTGCCCTCGAGCGTCGCATGAAACGAGTCCAGCGAACGCTCGCGCAACGCGTCTCGGTCGCCGTCGTGCCACGCGGCAAGCACGTGGCGCGTCGCCTCGGAAGCCGCCTCCAACTCCCCGGGACGCAACGGTTCCGGCTGCGCCTGCACCTGAACCGGTGCAAGCGCCGCGGCCACCGCTACAAGGCCCGTAAGCAGCAACAACGACCTCGCGTGCCCGGCGAACATTGCCCTCGGCGCTCGCAGATGCCTTCTGCGTCGGCTCATATGTGCCTCGTCTCCTGCGGGCGGTGTACGAAAACAAACGGTAGCGGTTTCTCTCGGCGGATGTTGTATCATTCCAGGGTCCGAGACGCTCGGGACTCGGGGCCACTCGTTGCGTCGTACACGGTTTTTTCGCAGCCGCGCTGCGAGGGCGCAAAGGGAACAGCGACAAACAAGGGCCAGTGGCAAGCCGGGAAGCGAGTTTGTGCGCCAGGTGCCGAACGAGCGACCAAACGTGAAACGTCCGTAGAAGAGGGGGAGGTATGGCGCAGGAGTACGCCGAAAATCAGGGTCTGCCGGCGCCGCCGTGTATGCAGTGCAACGGCGCCTGCTGTCGGGCGAGTAGCGGTCACCGTTTCGCGGTGATGCTGTTGCCGCACGAGCCATCCGTACCGGGCGAAGCGGTCTACGAGTCGGCCGGAGTGCGCTTCCGCGTCTTGCCGTATGACCCGGACAGCGGCACCTGTCCACACTTGAGCCCGCACGGGCGCTGCCTCATCCACGACGAGCGACCGACGCTGTGCCGCGTGTTCAACTGCCGCAGCGCGCTTAACGAAGACGGCAGTCCCGGCGAATTCCTACGGGAGAACCCGCACGTCTACGAACTCCTGCGGCCCGACGGCCCGGTGGGACGCGAGCCGGCGGCGTAGCCTCGCAGGTAGCGCCGAGTCAGTGGAGCGTGAAGTCGAGCACCCAGCGGCCAAGGGCGACGAGCACGAGGATGGCGCCTTGGATGCGGCCGACGACCCAGCCAAGGCGCATGAAGAGCAGCGCGAGCAGGACCATGCCCGTCAAGGCAAGGATGCTCCACTGTGCGGGGACAAGGCCTGCTTGGGCTTGCGCTTCGCGGCGCTCGCGTCGTTCCTCGCGCAACTCGGC